>CAYJRO010000042.1:0-7337 GCA_964372425.1 uncultured archaeon | reverse complement strand
GCTCTCCTGTGGGTTCTAAGGGCTTTTGATAAAACGTTAAAGGCTGGCGTGGACATAGGCGACTCCCTGTCTGTAATGCTCAAAAACCTTTCGGAAGTGCAGATGGTGGAGATAAGGAAGTACGGCTCTCAGCTTAACCCGCTGGCGCTGATGTACATGATGTTTGCGGTGATAGTCCCGACGCTTGGATTGACTTTCCTCATAGTTTTCTCCATGTTCTCGGGCTTCAAGATGCAGCCTGCCTTCTTCTACATGTTCCTGATAGTTTCAGTAGTATTCCAGTTCAGTTTTATAGGCATAGTCAAGGGCAAGAGGCCTCAGGTGGGCATATGATAAGATTATCGAGCATAGCAATGAGGTTCGGGCCCGAAAAGTACAAGCAATGGGTCAAAAAGCATATTGTGTACGCGGATCTGTCATGGTCATTCGAGAAGTTCATAGCCATCTCCTACCTTTACAGCCTTGCTTTCGAAATCGGTGCCGTGTTGATTTTTACAGTATATATGAAGATGGACTTCCTGACATCTTTCGCGCTCTCACAGATGGTCTTCCTTGTAGTATTCGGCATTTTCCACCTTCTGGTTTCGCTTCTTGCAGACAGCAGGGCTAAGGCTGCGGAGGAGGTGCTGCCGGACGTGCTCAAGTTGATGGCTCTAAACCTGAAGTCTGGCGTGTCCGTGGAAAGGGCACTGCTTCTTTCGGCAAGGCCGGAATTCGGCATTATGGAAAAGCAGATAAAAGCGATGTCCCAGAAGGTCATATCCGGCATTCCCATAGACGTGGCATTGGAAGGCATCGGGGAGAAGATAAAGTCTAACCTGCTTTTCAAGACCATCGGGCTTATAAAAGAGGGTCTGGAGAAGGGAGGGGAGCTTGCCATCCTGATGGAAGAGATATCCAACGACATCATACACACGAAATCGCTGCAGAAGGAGATAGCCGCGCAGGTGGGCATGTATGGCATGTTCATCTTCTTCGCAGTTGGGCTTGGAGCGCCGATGCTGTATGGAGTTTCGACCTTCCTGGTGAAGACGATGATGAAGATAACTGGAGGTCTGAATGTCGAGGATGTGCCGCAGACTTCTGGGGTGAAGTTCCAGCCGATAGACATAGACCTGAACTTCCTTGTCACATACGAACTGATTGCACTGACTGTCACTGCTATATTCGGCAGCCTGCTGCTTGGGCTCATAAAGGAGGGGAAGGAAATGGCCGGGGTGAGGTACATACCCGTGCTGATTACGCTCAATATCATAGTCTATTTTGCGGCTTCGATAGTATTGGGCAGGGTTCTTACGGTATAAGCTTTATATATAAAAAACACCAAAGATGATTTATATGAAAATTACTTCAAAAGGACAGGCGGCAATGGAATACCTCATGACCTACGGGTGGGCTATCCTAGTGGTAGTCGCCGTGGTCGCGGCCTTGTACGGCCTCGGGGTGTTCAAGATAGGTTCTGGCAGTGTCAAATGCAGCCCGTGCTTCAGTTACTTTGCATACGTGGACAACACAGCTAATTCGGTTGTGCTGAAGAACGGACCTACCAAAATCAGCGTAACAAGTATCACACCAAGTTCTTCGGGACCTTCGTTGCCAGCATCGTTAGATCCGGGAGCGACGCTTACAATAACATTGAGCTCGGCTTTGACAGCAGCAACAGCTTTCGACATAGGTTACACTGTCACAGATTCCGGATTGTCACACAACGATACTGCATCGCTGAGACCATAAATCTGACAACATTGCTGTAGCATAGGAAGAAACAAGTTTGACTAGGCTTATTTTTGCCTTTTTTTCTTTATTTTATACTCAAAGTAGCACAGGTTATGGGCGGGTCTGGCATCAGGCTGCACAAGGATTTGAATATCTCCTGCTGGGTGGTGTTGTAGACTGCCTGCTCGCCGTAGAAGCTCGAAACCACCAAATCTGGGCTTTCGGAAACTGTGACAATCTCCACAAGAAGCAGCTGCTTTGGGAGGCTGTAGGCTATGCTCTCGAGGAAGCTCTTGGCCTCAAGGCATTCCTGGCAACTCAGGCTGTAGGAATATCTCATGACTGTTATGCCATTCTGGAGTAGCAAGCTCTTGACCTCAGGCGACAGGTCATAGTCTATTATAGAAGATTCTGGGAACTTGGCGGTTTCGACCGAGTTGCCTGTCAGGCCGAAGTTCAGTGACTGGAATATGCCTATGGTCATGGTCGAGCCGAACATCACCGCTATCATGATCAGCCCCATTACCGCCTTTTTGTTCATAAAAATCGCCCGATCCTTTATAGTATAGAATGACAAATTAACTTTAAATGGTTTTAGAAAGGATACTTTCCCCCAAAACCGCCCAGGAGCATGCCTCCATAGTGCTTTTAGCTGGGGGAGTGGTGTCTGTTGTGTCTGTGCTTGTGGCTTATTTCGTGTTCGCTGGCAGCAGTTTTGAGTCTTCAATAGGCATATTCGTGCCCTTTTTCATCACAATGGCCATACTGCCGTTCATGCTTAGCCTTGAGAGCTATGACGAGGCAAAGGAAGAGAACCTGCTGGACGCAGGAAAGAAGCTGAACATCTTCCAGAGACACAAGACCATCATAAAGGTGTTCATCGCCTTCTTTCTGGGAGTGATAATATCATTGTCTATAATCTACATGATGCTTCCCGAGAAGGTAGTGGGAAAATTGTTCAACGTGCAGACCGAGGAAATCAATAGGATAAGGGGGGCTGCCACCTTGGGAGGCACGTTCTCGCGCATACTCAGGAATAATGTACAGGTGCTGATGCTGTCGTTCGTATTCTCGTTCGTGTTCGGGGCTGGAGCTATTTATATATTGGCATGGAACTCCTCTGTGTTGGCGGCAGCCATAGGGATAACGGCAAAAGGTGTGGGCGGCGTGGCGGGCGTGCCGCTTGCAGTCCTTCAGTATTTTCCGCATGGGAGTCTGGAATTTCTTGCTTACTTCATAGGAGCCATTGCCGGAGGGATAGTGTCGGTTGCGATAACCAGGCGCAGACACAAGCACCTGCTCTACATACTGGAGGACAGCTTCAAGCTCCTTGTGATAGCTTTCGGGATACTAGTGGTTGCTGCACTTATAGAAGGGTTCGCGATAGTGGCCAGCTAAGGCATTTAAAGTTTTCTTCCGATAGTTAAAGTATGGACAAATACAGGCCTGTTTTAGTAGATACTGTAGAGATGGAAGGCAAGCTGTATCCCGCGGGCTACAAGGTAGTCACGGATGACTTGAGGTCTCTTGGTATGAAAAATAATCACAATGTCCTGAAGTTCGACAGGAAGATTTTTCAATATCCTATTGGCCAGTGGTACTTCTTCCCAGAAGAGCTGTTCGCCAGCAATGACGACTATGGAGGAATATGGGTTGCCAGAACGCTTTCTAATGCCAAGCGTGTTAAGGATGGGTATGAAAAAAGGCATCATGCCAAAGCTAGGATCTTCAGAACTGTTTTTCCAAGTAAGGACATATTGTTTGCCAATGATTATAGAATCAAAACTAGCAGAGTCCTGCTTCTGGAAGAAGTATTGTAATTTTTATTCTTTTCTAGACAAATTATTATTAGGTGTTTGTTTTGTACAGCAAAAGGTTTGTTATATTGCTGATTGCTGTTTTTCTTTTGATTTTGTCCGGTTTCTACATATTCAGCACGTCGCCTACAGGAGGATTTTACCTATCGCCTTATATTAAAAGTGGTGTGCTGAATGTGGGTTTGCTTTCTGGGAGCATTATGATTTTTCTTTTATTCTTAGGCTATAGGAAGAAGGAAAGGGACGTCAAAGAGATTGAAGAATATATGTCACAGCGTCACGGCAAGATGAAAAGGCTAAGAGTGAAATATTCTGATGAGATTGACCGTCCATCTGGCAGTTATAACAGCATGACATTCAAAGAACTTCTTAGAGCTACATATTTTTCTGTTCGCCATTTATTAGACGCTGCCAATTCTACTATAACTCCTTACGTAGAAATCACTACAAGAGAGGGCCTTAGAAAACGTATATCGAGTCTGTACAAACAGCTTGATTACACTTACAAAGACCCTGATTTGGATTTTCGTGAAAAGAAGGCCGAGTCCAAAGCTATCATTCGATGCATCGATGGTCTGTCTTATGCCTACGGAAATTTTGACATATGGTCTTATATGGTGAAGGGGCATGAAATTGCCCATCATCTTGCACAAAAATATAAAATTGATGATATTGCAGAAAACGAAGGGTTGGCTGAAGCTTACGGGTTTAAGTTAGCTATGTTAAAAGCCGCCGAAGGTAGGCTTCCACTTACAAGAACTGTGGACATGATTAGACACGAAATAGAATATATCAAAGGCCTTCCTAGATTGGAACAACATCGCAAAGGATTTGATACGGTCTTGGGCTCGGACTTTTATGTGCCAAGAAAGGTAGGTGAGGCGGAATTGGAAGATTTGATAAAACAACTTGACGAGAAGATATCTTTAACTTTGTCAAAGAAACGTTAGGGGGCTAGATGGATACATAAATAGACTAGACGATAGGCTCGGCCATCTTCTTGAAAGGCTTATAATGTTAATCTCACTTATGTATTTTGGTGAATTGTTTGGTGTATAAAAAGGCTATAGAAGATTTATTGAATAAAGTAAAGAAATACACGATTATAGGGGAGCGTCATGGCGATGAGTTTATGATAGATTTTATGACAGTTTTGTTTGACAGTGGCAGGTTTTCCAACTTTTATATGGAAGGGTTTGAAAGGGGTGATTATTATAATGATGTTAAACAGCAATCCGATAAGCTGCTGGAATTTTGGGGAAAGGAGGATGTACTTAACAAAAGATGTTGTGATATTGTGGAGAAGGCGCTAGAAAGGGGATTAAATGTTTATGGATTAGATAGGTTGGAAGATAGTTTTGTTAGGACTTTAAAAAGACGATCTATCTCCTATAGAATATATGAATGGGTTAAACGCAGGAAAATAGAATCATACGATAGATCTTCAGAATGGGCAAGACTTATTTTGGAGACAAGCGGCACCGAGCCTAGTTTAATTTTGGTAGGCACTGCTCACGTAGGATATCCAATGTATTGTGAAGATGATATTATTCCATCAAAAATGATATCATTAGGTGTGTCGCGAGAAGAAATTACAAAAATAATTTCCATAGAAAGTGAAATTGTGGAAACTGGATTGTATATTTTAGAAGAACTACCGTCTGAATTAAATAATCTAAAAGAAGATAAAGTTGCAGATTATGTTTGGGTAACAAAAGAGTCGTTAGTTCATAAAAAAATGATTGAAAGTTTTCGTAAACTTGAGGAAATTGCTAGAGATAATCGGCCATCTTTTTGAAGTCCTTGTTCTTGACTTCTATGTACAGACAGTAGCCGAGGTCTTTCTTAAGGGGCGCGTCCAGAGGCATCGACCCCGGTATTTCCTCTATCTCTTTCTCTGTGAAGGGCGGCTTCCTGAGCGACAGCCATCTTTCGCCCACATGCGTCTTGGAGACAAGATTATTGGCTTTTGCCAAAATCGGCTCGTCCACCGCCCTGTTGGCATGCCTGCCATTGGTGACTTCCTTCAGCATCTCTCCGGCAAGCTTCTTCTTCACGACTTTGCTCTTGTATTCCTTGGGCAGGCTCTTAACATGCTCCTCCAAAAGCCTGGACATGGCAGGTATGTTCTTCAATGCAGAATATTCTGAGTAAATTTTTCCGCCTATCTTCCTTTGCTGTAAAAAGACTCGCTGGAAAATCTTGTCTACGTCGTAATCGTCAACAATTATCAGACCGTGGAGCAAGGCGCTCTGCACACCCCATATGATGGCATGGCTGGCCACAACTTTGTTGTCAACGTTTATGGTGGACGCCCCGTTGTCGACCTTCAAGGATTCTACGCCGAGATTGGAAAAGGCATTGCCGACTTTCTCTGCGAAGTATTTCCTCATGTCCTCGAAGTTCCTAAAGCTTCCGTCCCTGGGAACGGTGAACGAGTATGCAAAACAGTTTGGGCCGAACTGCACATGCGAGCCGCCTGTTATTCTTCTTGCCAAGTCGAAGCTGCTGTCAGTCTTTTTGACGGCGTCCGTTGCCTGGGCATAGCCCAACACCACGGCATCCTTTGGCACGTTCCAGAACCTGACTGTGGCCACCTTTCTTACAGCAGATTCTTTCAACAGCAATTCTTCCAAGACCATGTTGTCTTTCATGGAAAGGACATTGTTGCCGTAGTATTCGTAGTCAAACATGATTTATAGTTGTCAGTGATTGGATAAATTTGTGGGTTAAACTTTAACCAGAATGTCGTTGCCTTCCACCTTGATTTCATAGGTCTGCATGTCTTTTCTGTCCCATTTGAAACCCTCGTGGACAATCTTTCCTGTAATCACATCAAACTGCAATAGATGCCACGGGCATGTCAAGACATTTTCATTCAATGCCCCTTCTCCCAGAGGCCCTCCTTTGTGCGGACATTCGCCATTGAAAGCATAGAAGCCGCCTTTTACGTTTGCTAAAACCACGGTATTGCCTCTAACATCGAATATCTTCATTCCTCCCTCTTCTATCTCATCTACTGTTGCTACTTTTATGAACTCTGGCATGCTAATCAATTTTAACACACTGCTATATAAAAGTTTATTCAATGAAAAGGGTCAGGATAATCGTAAGCGGCAGGGTGCAGAAAGTAGGATACAGGTATTACATAAAGACTGTAGGCAGCAGGCTTGGACTGGACGGCTGGGTGAAGAACAGTACCGACGGTAAGGTGGAGATTATAGCCGAGGGGCAGGAAAGGCTGATTAACGAGTTTTTGGAATACTGCAGGAGGGGACCGCCATTAGCCGATGTGGAAGACATTGATGTCGAGCCGGATATGAGTTCCGACAAACTAAGAGGTTTTGAGATAGTTTTATAAAAATTATAGCCCCGAGCAGATTCGAACTGCTGTATTCAGCTCCAGAGGCTGACATCCTTTCGGCTTGAACATTGACCGCTAGACGACGGGGCTGTTGATGTAAAATATGTTTTGGACGGTTAAATTATTTTTCGCCTTCTTCTTTCTTTTCCTTACGCGACTTCCACCTTCTTCTGGCCCCGCCCAACCCGGCAAGAATGGTGCCGACCATCAAGGAAAATGTGAAAATAATTATGCCTAACAAAGCTCCCGCCTGGTAGATGAAAGTGGCAAGACTGCCAAGGAAGCCTGTCCTTATGAGGAGGAAGGACCATGCAGCGGCTATCACTATGTACACCGCTTCGCTGTTCGTCGCACCCCTGAATATCCGCATCTCTTCCAGCAGGCCGTAGATTATGACTATGCTTCCTATGAGGGGCACAGCTGTATACCAGACACCATTC
>CAYJRO010000041.1:0-7478 GCA_964372425.1 uncultured archaeon | reverse complement strand
GAGAAAGTGATCGAGTATATTTCCAAGATTAAGAACGATCCCGAGTGGATGAGGAAATTCAGGCTTGATGCACTGAAAGTCTTTTGGGAAAAGAAGATGCCGAAGTGGGGAGGAGACTTGGGCAAGATTAATTTCGATGACATAACCTTTTTCACCAATCCCCTGGACAAGAAAGCCAGGACATGGGAGGAGCTGCCCGACGACATAAAGAAGACCTACGACAAGCTTGGCATACCGGAGGCCGAGAGAAAGTTCCTGGCCGGCGTGGAAGTCATGTATGAATCCCAAGTGGTGTATAGCAGCGTCAGGAAGGATTTGGAAAAGCTGGGAGTGATATTCTGCGACACGGACACGGCTCTGCACAAGTATCCGGACATTTTCAAGAAACATTTCGGCAAAGTCATACCGCCAGACGACAACAAGTTCGCAGCCCTAAACAGTGCCGTGTGGAGCGGTGGTTGCCTAACAGATAGTGCTCAGATTTTTACAGCAAATCCTGGAATCAAACCCATTTCGGAAATAGAGAGCGGAGATATAGTATTTGCATTCACAGAAAGTGGCAAAATCGAGCCTTCAAAAGTTGTTGCAAATGTTTACTCGGGGAAGAAAAGGGTTTACGAATTTTTTGTTGGCGGAAGAAAACTAGAAGCTACTGCCAACCACATGTTTCTCTGTGCAGAAAAATCAAATAGAAGGCTAAACAGGTTCGGTAAAAGGTGGCATTTTACATGGAAGCCCCTAGAAGAGTTGAAAAAAGGTGATATTATTGCTATTGCTAAGAAAATTCCTGACGCTGGGACAAGTAAGGTTCTTCCTGCCCTGAGAAAATATATAAAAAACAAACAACACGAAACACTCAAAATACCAGAAAAGACCAACGAGGATTTTATGTGGGTTTTAGGCCTTTGGCTAGGAGACGGATGCACCCATTTTTCCAATCCAAACACGTGCCAAACAAACATAGCGTTGCCCGAGGGCGATTTTGTTCGTGATGTTGCTATAGATGTCGTAAGGAAACTTTTTGGATACAAAGTTACTACAAAAACCAAGTCAAGCTTTACAATATATTCAAAGGCTTTAGGTTTATGGATGAAAGAAATAGGATTTTCTGGCAAGGCAAAAACTAAGAGGATACCAAAATGGGTCTTCGGCCTACCTTTATCAGAACGTCTGGCTCTTCTGGGAGGTCTTTTGGATACAGACGGTTATATCGATGGCGAAGGAAAAATTGTTAGATTCGAGCTATCCAACAAAGATCTTATAGAAGATATAAAACTTTTATCAATATCTTGCGGATTATTTTCAGATGGTAAGATTCTAAAAAGGACTCGAAGTGCCACCTTCTTCAAAAAAGGGCAGAGAAAAATCTATAGTGGCACAAATTATTCCTGCAGAATAACAGGAAACCTTAGACTTATAGGATGCAGAAATGCCTACAAGAAAAAAAGAATCCAAGACAGCAAAAGATTTACTTTTGATAAATATACAACGGTTACGGGAGAAAATTTAAGCAGTCTGTCTAACGAATGGATAGGATTCGCGCCTATAAGAGAAAAAAGATATGTTGGAGTTAAAGACGTTTACG
Organism: uncultured archaeon; assembly: GCA_964372425.1. Lineage (GTDB taxonomy): Archaea > Aenigmatarchaeota > Aenigmatarchaeia > CG10238-14 > SCSR01 > DATDXT01. Next base: position 5,893 of record CAYJRO010000041.1, on the reverse strand, counting down.
ATATCCAGGTTGATAAACACGCTAACTTCATAGCGAACGGTATAATTGCTCACAATAGTTTTGTTTATGTGCCGGAGGGGACTAAAGTAGATTTGCCGCTCCAGGCATATTTCAGGATAAACGCTGCCAACATCGGCCAGTTTGAAAGGACGCTAATCATAGCCGAGCCTGGGGCGGATGTGACCTACATCGAGGGCTGTTCCGCGCCTATATATTCCACAGACTCGTTGCACGCAGCAGTCGTGGAAATAATTGCCAAGAAGAACGCCCATGTAAAATATATAACAATACAGAATTGGTCAAGCGATGTTTACAATCTCGTCACAAAGCGCGCTTTTGCCCACGAAAATTCTTATGTGGAGTGGATCGACGCCAATACAGGCTGCCTTGTAAAGGGAACAAAGGTTTTTACCAACAATGACGTGAAGGACATAGAACAACTGGGCGTTGACGACAGAGTTTATTCGCTAAACCAGAATTTCGAGATCGTCTCTCAAAAAATTGTTGCAAAGAAGGAGAATCCAGCATCAGACATTTTCAAACTCGTCACCTCAAACTACAGGGAAATAAAAGCGACTGCCAACCACCCCATACTGACAATGAGAAAAGAGGGAAAACTTAACCATATAAAATGGACACAACTGAAGGATATCAAATCCGGCGACCTTGTGGCTATCGTGGGAGATTTGCCAGACAGAGGAACACCCCATAAGATAGATTTTCAGCATGTCAAAGGAATTAGGAAGAAAATAAAAATACCCTCTGAAACCAGCGAAGACTTGATGTGGCTTTTGGGAGTTTACCTGGGGGATGGCTGCATGGAAAAATCCAGGGTCAATTTAGCAGTTCCTGTCAGCGACCCGGCGAACGAAAAGGTCAAATCCGTAATAAAAAATATCTTTGGCCTAGGTTCCGTACAATACAAAGTTACTGTCAGAGTCAGTTCGGCCGATTTAACGGAACTAATCAGGAATCTGGGGTTTGCCGGAAACGCAAGAACGAAATCTGTGCCTCAGTGGGTGTTTAAACTGCCAAAGACCCAGAAACTGGCATTCATCGAAGGCTATTTGGCGGCAGACGGCCATATGAAAAAGGGCCATAAGAATGTAAGCGTTGTCAGTGCAAACAGGCATTTGCTGGAACAGATAAAGACACTGGCCATATCATGCGGGCTGAACCCGAGCAAGATAAGCAAATGGTCAAGGCTTGAAAAGAAGCCTTTGGGCAAGGAAGAAAAACAGTACACGCATTATCATCTTTATTTCTGGGACAAGACTTTAGACCTGCCGATTTATTTTGTTCCGGTAAGCAAGATAGAGCACGCCGGAAAGGAGGTTACTTACGACATAGAAGTCGAAGGCACTCAAAACTTTATAGCCAACGGAATATTCGTGCATAACAGCAAACTCACGATGAAATACCCCTCTGTTTACATGCTCGGAAAAAACGCAAGAGCAAACGTGATATCTGTAGCGCTTGCAGGGAAAGGCCAGCACCAGGACACTGGCTCCAAGGCCGTACATCTCGCCCCGAACACAAGCTCAAGGATAACATCAAAGTCAATTTGCTTGAATGGCGGAAGGACCACCTACAGAGGGCTGGTGAATGTTGCCAAGGGCGCGACCGGTGTCAAGTCCTCCGTCAGATGCGTTAAACCAGACACTTTTATTCTTGGCGACAACAAGGCTATAAGCGAATACGGTTTAGGAGACCACGCGATAGGCTTGAACGGCCTTAACACAATTACTCAAAAATTTGTTAATAATTTTGAAGGCGAAATGATAAAGATAAATGCCGTTGGGATGTTTCCAGTAGAGGTTACGCCAGAACATCCCATACTGGCGGCCGTTTCAAAGATAACTTACCCGTGTGTTACTAGAAACGGCAAACATTCGCATTCTGCAAGAATAATCGTAAGCAAGCCTTTTTGGAAAGATGCTGGCAGACTAGAGGTTAAAAAATCTAATACCAACGGCAATTATGTTGTCATACCTCGTATAAGAGGAAACTTAAACATTGATAGTTTTGATTTGACGCCTTTTGAAAAAAACCTGAACCCAACGATTAGTAAAAAAGAACCCAAACAGTTTCCATTGGATGAAAATACGGCGTGGCTGCTGGGATTATATGTTGCCGAGGGGTATTCATCAAGAGGAGACGTGAAACTTGCCCTGAATAGTGATGACGAAAAATCGATAAACAAAGTACTTGAGATAGGCAGAAAACTAGGATATTATTCTAAGGTTTATAAAAGAAAGGATGAAAAATGTACCGAGGTTACCATCCATGCCGATGCCTTGTCCAAGGCCTTGGAAGAATGGTGCGGCAAATACGCTCGTAACAAACAAATACCAGAATTCATAATCTTGCATAAAAACCAATCATTGGTAAAATCTTTCTTGGAAGGCTTGATTGAAGGTGATGGCTGCGTGACACGAAACTGCATAGGCCAAAAAAACATCATACACGTTGTTACAACGTCCAAGTTGTTGGCAATGCAGCTACAGCTCGTTGGCGCTAGATTAGGTCTGTTTTTCAGGATAAGCAGGGCAAGCAAGGCGTCTGTCATACAGGGCAGAGAGGTGAATGTACATGAGAAGTTTGATGTCAGATGCAACCAGAGCTATAAGATTCATGCAAGGTTTGATGACAATTTCATGTTTGTACCTATTAGAAAAATTGAAAGCGTACCGTACAAAGGACTGGTCTATAACTTGGAAACCTCTGATCACAGTTACACAGTTTCAAATGCCATGACTCACAATTGCGACGCTTTAATTTTCGATGACAAATCCAGGACAGACACCTATCCTTACATGGAGATAAACGAGAACGACGCCACAATCAGCCACGAGGCCACTGTCGGCAAGATAGGCGAGGACCAGCTTTTCTACATGATGTCGCGCGGCCTGCCAGAAACGGAAGCATTGAACATGATTGTCCTGGGATTCATAGACGAGTTCACCAAGGAGCTGCCGCTGGAGTACGCAGTGGAGTTCAACAGGCTGATAAAGCTCGAGATGGAAGGTTCTGTGGGATGATGCCCGATGAAGCTGGAATTTTCTAATAGTTTCGTAGAGGAGACATCAAGGCTGTGCAATGAGCTGGGATGGCTGACCGAGCACAGGAAAAATGCGTTCGACATATTCAAGTCCGAGCCCGTCGAGAAATCCGAGCTTTTTTTTAAATACGCCGAGGATGCTTCCAGGTTCGAGTTCAAGGACGCCGATTTTGATTTCAGACTGCTGCTCATGGAGCACGCGGAGTCCGGTCTTGGGTTTGAAAACTGCATAACGACCACTTCCGAAGGCATCGAAAGGAACGTCAAGTTCTACGACAAAAGTTTCATATTCACGGACATACTGTCGGCCATTAGCAGCCACCCGCAGGCAAGGGAGCTTTTATCCAGAAAACCAGACGACAAGCTCGAAGCCCTGAACAGCTCCATGTTCAACTCCGGCGTTTTCATCTATGTTCCGATTAACACCAAGATAGCTGTGCCCATGAGAAGCCTTTTCCTTTTGGACAGGAAAAAGAGCGCAATCTTCAACAGAACCATAATCTTTGTCGACGAGGGCGGCCACCTGGACTTCGTAGAGGAAATACATTCGAAATATTCTAAGGCTTCCCTGTACAGCGAAAACCTGGAGGTTTTTGTGAGCCGCAACGCATCCGCCAATCTGATATTCCTGCAGAACACGGACAAGGCAGGCCAGAACTTCTTGAACAGGAAAATATTCACCAAAGGCGCCACCAACGTGATGTCCTCCAATCTGGGAGGCGGGTTTACCAGGTACAGGTTCGACAACTATCTTGAACACGAGGGGGCCTGGGCTAACAACAACGAGATTTTCCTGGGAGATTCCGACCAGAAGCTGGACATGTTCTCCAACCTGGTCCACGTAACCCCCCATACGACAGGCAGGGTGACTTCGAAAGCCATACTGAGAGACAGTTCCGAAGTGCTGTTCAAAGGGATAATCAAGATACTGAAGGAAGCCAAGAACACGCAGTCATTTTTGGTAGACCACTCGTTGATGCTTAGCAAGGATGCCAAGTCTAATTCTGTCCCCAGCCTGGAGATAGAGACGGACAGCGTCAAGGCCACGCACTCGGCTTCGACGCAGCAGCTTGACCCGGAGCACATCTTCTACATGATGTCCCGCGGGCTTGCGGAGGACGAGGCAAGGAAAAGTATTGCCCTCGGGTTGTTTGAACCTGTCTTCAAGGCTTTGCCTAGCAGGTCTTTCAGGAAATGCGTGGAGACCATACTTAGCAACAAGTGGGACGGGAAAGAGGACAAGCTGGTGCTCGCCGACCTCTCAGACTACCTGGAGTCGCAGAAGGAAAGCAGGGATTTGTTCGCGGGACACTACAAATACAGGTAATCTGTCTATTCGAGTTCCTTGACCATGCCATGGAATGCAACCCGTCGCTGTCCGAGGAGGACGTGGAAAAAGCATACAATTCATTGCACGAATCATTATGGGAAACCCATTGGGCCAGGGCAAAGGCAGTGCTGCTGTGGTCGAGCCAACCGCCCGAGTTCCACAGCAGGATACTTGCAGGCAGCAGGCCACCTCTGCCAATGTATAGAGGCGCATCATCCAAGACGGATGCAAAGGCCTACCTTATAACAGACTACAAGGTTGTCATGGACAACGGCGAACACAGGCTGGACATAAGGAACAGGAGGCCTTATGCGGAGGTAGACTGGCCGAGGAAGGATGGCATGATAGACAGCAAACTTGCCGCACAGCTGGGCCTGCCGTCCGACACATACGTCTCGACGAATACTGACCCGAATCATGCATATGACATGATAGCTCTCGTCTGGAGCTTCGGGGACCGTGAGAGGCCGAACCTGCTCTCGGGCTCCGGGCCTTTGCTCGCGGGCTTCTTCATCCGCTCGTTGCTGGGTATAAAAGTGGCCTAGAAACTTGGGAAAAAATTCTGGAAAAATAAATCCTTTTAAATACAATCCTAAATTCCTGGGCACGCTTGACAGAAGATGATAGTCAGGTCTGGGCTACACGCCTGTCCATGGCGTATTAGGGCTTTTCCAGTTTGGTCATGGTGGTTCGGCTACGCCATGCACGGAACACCTACAAATTGAGGAAAAGGATTATTGTGAAGGTGAAATACCCGTCAGACAAGCCATAAATTGTTCTATAAAACAATAGAGTTAATTTTAAATACTATATAAAACAATAGAGTTATTATGAGGGGGAAATTCCTAAAAAGAAAGCTGGAAGAAAAGATTCGAAAGTTCGTTGAAAGGCGAGAAATAATAGGAATAAGGGGGTGCAGGCAAGCTGGAAAAACTACAATGCTTAAGATGATAGAGAACAGCCTGTCTGGAAGCAAGGCTTTCATAAACCTGGATGTACCAGAATACAGAAGAGCCCTTGAGGAAACTCCCGTAGATTTCGTTAAAAGGTTTGAAAAGAAGGGACAAAAGCTGTTTTTGTTTCTAGACGAGATACAAAAGGTCAAAGACGCCGGAGAAAAGCTGAAGATAATTTACGACGAATTCCAAGATGTCAAGATGTTTGTTTCTGGCTCCTCTTCGCTCGAGATTAAATCGAACGTGCTGCCGGCCTTGGTCGGAAGGATGTTTCTGTTCGAGCTTTTCACCTTCGATTTCGATGAATTTCTATCTTCCAGAGATGAGGGAATGCACAGGCTGTTCAAAGAAAAGTTTGGATATGTTAAAAGGTTCATCGACGGAAGCGGAGACATACCAGAACCATCTTTTCCAGAGGAATTTTTAAAATACTGGAAAGAGTATGTAGCCTTTGGAGGATATCCCGAGGTTATAAAGTCTTCTAACGAAGAGGAAAAAAAAACAATATTGAAGAACATATCAAACCTATACTTCCATAAGGACATA
>CAYJRO010000040.1:0-7484 GCA_964372425.1 uncultured archaeon | reverse complement strand
CTGTACAGAAGTCCGAGGACATCCTTACCATAAGCTACGAAGCTGTTTCGCCAGGCTTCTCCGTCTATTCGATAGCAGGACAGAAATTTTTAGACGTGGCCGAGGAGCCGCTACACACGGAAACACAGGAACAACCAGAGGAAGGAGCACAGCCAGAAGAAACAACATCCTTGCCTTCGGAAACCGAATCACGGTCTTCAGCACGAGTCAACAAGCTTAACGTCATGATAGGATTTGTTCTCATATCAATATCACTGGCAGCGACTATGTATTTTCTATTCAAAAGAACAGGTAGGAAAGATCATAAGCGGACGCATCTCAGGAAAAAAATAGAAAAATGCCAGAAAATAATTTTGGAATATTCTGTATAGACCACAGATTTATTAAACATAAAGACAAAAATCAATTATGACCGATAGGCTTGTAGTGGGTGTAAGGGGGTTTGACGAGCTTGTAGAGGATGGCGTGGAAAAAGGTAGCATAATACTGATAGCCGGCGGTGCTGGTACAGGAAAGACAAACTTCGGCTGCCAGTATCTATACAAAGGAGCCGCCGATGGAGAAAAGGTGCTTTACCTGAGTTTCGAGGAGTCAGTGGATCAAATCAAGAAGCACCAGCAGAGGTTCGGGATAGATTTCGAAAGCTTTGAGAGGTCGGGCAAGGCACGGTTCGTCAAGATAGACATATTTACCATAGCCAAGACGCTGCAGGCAATATTCCTGAAAGAAAGAGGGGAGCTAATGATAAAGGAAGGCCTACCCAACCTGATGCCCGCGGATTTCAAGCCAGACAGGATAGTTCTTGACTCGCTGTCTGCGCTGTCCGCAATATTGAGCAGGGAGCAGTACAGATATCTTATGTTCCAGCTGTTCTCACAGTTCAAGATGATAGGAGCCACGACGATTGCTATAGCCGAGACCAGGCAAGAGCCGGCCGAATACAGCAGGACAGGCATAGAGGAGTTCCTGGCGGACGGCGTGATAGTCCTTTATAACATAAAACACGGCTTCTCCAGGGTGAGGGCGCTCGAGATATTGAAAATGAGAGGTGCAAAACACGACCAGAGGATAGTGCCATTCAAGATAACCGACAAAGGAGTGGAAGTCTACCCCAAGCAGGAAATATTCTCGGCCTGAGCCAAGACCTTTTAGATGACGAATACTTTAATTGCACGGCGACAATAGATTATTGTTAGATCTTCATGGGCGTGAAGCACATAGGGGAAAAGGATTTCAAGGAAGAGGTCCTGAAAAGCAAGCTGCCGGTGGCGGTCGACTTCTATGCCGACTGGTGCGGGCCCTGCCGCATGTTCTCTCCCATCTTCGAAAAGGTGTCAAGCGAGTACGAGGGCAGGGTGAAGTTCATGAAACTGAACGTCGACTCCAGCCCGCAAATATCTGCCAACTACGGCGTTATGAGCATACCTACACTCATCTTGTTCAAGGAAGGCAAGGCAGAAGAGATAGAAGTAGGCTTTTTGCCTGAAAACAGGCTCAAGAAAATGTTGGACAAGTACGCCACAAAATGACAGCAGCATAAGTTTATAAGATTTACCATGTAAACTATAGTTCATATGTCGGGGAAAGAGACGCTAGATCTGCTGATAGAAGGCGGGAAGGCCGCGCCAAACGCAGCCACTGCGCCAAAGCTGTCGGCAATGAAACTTAATGTCGGTGAGATTTTCAAGGAAGTGAACCAGAAGACCAAGGAGTACTCTGGTATGCAGGTTCCGGTAAAGGTTATCATAGACAAGGCAACTAAGGAGTACGTGGTAGTCGTCGGAACTCCTCCTACAAGTAGCCTGATAAAAAAAGAGCTGGGCATAAGCCTGGCCAAAGTCACGGAGGACGACAAGGCCAAAGGGAACACTGTCCTGGGAAGCTTGAAGATGGAGCAGTGCGTCAAGATAGCAAAGATGAAGAGCGAAAACCTCCTCTCAAAGGATCTCAAATCCTCAGTGAAGCAGATAATAGGCACGGCCAACAGCCTGGCAGGCGTGATGGTGGAGGACAAGAGACCGAAGGATGTCGTGAAGGAAATAGACGAAGGCAAGTGGGACAGCCTTCTCAAGTGATTTGGAGCAACGCCAGAAAGCTTATAAATACGTCAAGAGATTAATTTAATCTAACAAAACTGTTTGTTAAAAACAGCATACTGCTTCGGCAGGAGGTCCGTCAAAATGACCGAAAAAATAGTAGAGTCCATAAAAAAACTGAAAGAGAATTCTGGCAAAAGGAAGTTCGATCAGACGCTGGACTTGATAGTCAATCTTAAAGAGCTTGATACAAGCAAGCCTGAAAGCAAGATAAACGAGGAAATAAAGCTCCCCAACGGCATGAACAGAGTGGCCAAGACAGTCCTTTTTTCCGACGCGACGAAACATGTGGATGGAGCGGACGTCCTGAATTCCGCTGACGTGGAGAATCTGGGAAAGAACAAGAGGCTCGGCAAGAAGCTTATAAAAGAGACCGACTTCTTCCTGGCAGAGCCCAAGCTGATGCCTCTCATAGGAAAGACCCTGGGCCAGACGATGGCGCCGAAAGGCAAGATGCCCAAGATAGTCCGCGGCGACGCGAGGGCAGACATCGAAGCGCTGAAGCACAGCATCAGGATAAAGATAAAGGACGCGCCTGTGATACAGTGCCCGATAGGAAAGGAAAACATGGACGAAAAGGCGCTGGCCGAAAACATACAATTTGTCATGAGGCATCTGGAGAAGAGGCTGCCGAAGGGCAAGAGCAACATCAAGGAGGTCCTGCTCAAGCTGACAATGGGCAAGCCTCACAGACTGGAGTCGTGGTAGAATGGTAAAAGAAGAAAAGGTCAAAGCAGTCGAGAATCTGGCAGGAGGCATGAAGAAGCACAAGATAATCGGCGTCATATACCTGTACAAGCTTCCCACCAGGCAGATGCAGGAGATAAAGAAGAAGCTTGGCGAAAGGGTGGCGATAAAGGTTTTCAAAAGGTCGGTGCTTTTGCGCGCACTGGACACGCGCCAGGATTTAAAGGAGTTGGAAAAAAACCTGCCGTTGCAGCCGGCAATGGTTTTCACTGACGAGGAGCCATTCAAGCTGTACGCTACGATATCCAAGCTAAAGTCTGACGTCTATGCGAAAACCGGCGATGTGGCAGACGATGAGATAATGGTATACGCCGGTCCCACAAGCCTGCTGCCAGGTCCGGTGATAAGCGAGTTCGCCAAAGTCAAGATACCTGCGGGCGTGGAGGAAGGCAAGATAGCAGTGAAGAAAGACACTGTAGCAGCCAAGAAAGGGGACGTGATATCGCAGGAACTGGCGTCTATATTAAGGAAGCTGAACATCAAGCCGATGAAAGTCGGCCTTAACATGGTATGTATTTTTGACGGAGCAAACTTGTACATGAAGGATGTCTTGGACCTGGTGGGGGACAGCTATCTCAACAAGGTCAGGGAGGCGTACATGCATGCGTTGAACCTGTCAGTAGCTGTAGGCTACCCTACGGCTGATAACATAGGACTTTTGCTGGCCAAGGCGCACAGCCAGGCCAAGTATTTGGAGGAAAAACTAATCGGAGGTGCAAATCAAAATGCAGGAAGTATATAGCGCATTGCTTCTGCACTCAGCAAAGCTGCCGGTTAACGAGGAGAATCTGAGCAAGGTGCTGCAGTCAGCAGGACTTTCTCCGGACGTTGCCAAAGTAAAGGCGTTGGTGGCGAGTCTGGAAGGTCAGAACATAGACGAGCTGATCAAGCAGGCGGCATCGGTTCAGGTAGCGGCGGCTCCGGCTGGCGGAGAAGCAAAGAAAGAAGAGAAAAAATCAGAGGAAGAGGAAGGCAAGGCGGCCGAGCAGGCAACTGCCGGGTTGAGTTCGTTGTTCGGATGAGTTTTTTATTTTATCCGACGCGAACCAAATTTAGGTAGTGTGAAGTATGGAAGAGGATTGCATATTTTGCAGGATAGTCAGCGGGAAGATGAAAGCACACGTGCTTTACAAGGACGCTAGCGTAGCCGCTTTCCTCGACATAAGACCAAGGAACCCCGGCCACACGCTGGTTATACCCAAAAAGCACTTCGAGACAATCTTCGACATAAGCGAGGATATGATGGAAAAGGTATACAGGGCTGTCAGGAAGCTGGCGCCTATAGTAGTCAAGGCAGTGGGGGCAAAAGGCGTCAACACAATACAGTCCAACATAGTGGCACAGGGAATCGGCCACTTCCATGTCCACATACTGCCGAGATTCTACGACGACGGCATGCCCATAGTCTGGGAAGGAGGCGTGGCTGCTTCAGAGGAGGAGCTGACTATAATCGAGAACAGGATAGAGGACCTGATGAAAAAGTGATTAATATGGTAGAGAGACTGACAAAGCTTGCGGAGAACATCAAGGACAGTTCGCTGAAGAAGAAGGTAATAGATTATCTGAGGAACCCGGCTCTTTCACACAAGGACTTCAAGAAATACCCGCAGGGCAAGATAGCCGAGACCAAGACCCCCTTTTCCATAGGAGGCATCGGAACTACCGAAAGGGATGTCCTCAACCATACTGTCGCTGTTGTGGAGATGTGTATGAAGCTAGCGGACGTGGCTGAAAGCGTTTACGGCGCAAAGGTCAACAGGGACTACCTGATCGCCGGTGCTATAGTCCATGACATCATGAAGATTTTCGAGTGGAAGAAGGAGGGGGAGAACGTCGAGCACACAGGGATAATGCTCGACCACAGCATGCTCGGCGTGGCAGAACTCTACAGGAGGGATTTTCCCGAGCAGGTGATACACATGGTGGCCAGCCATTTCGGCGAAGGCGGCCCGACGCCGCCAAGGAACCTGGAAGCCTTGATACTTCATTATGTGGACAACATGCTCTCAATAATCGAGTTCTACACATACGGCGTGAAGCCGGCCCAGTCACCGACACAGTTCATAGTCCTTGACGAGGACACCTTGAAAAAGCTGCAGGGGCAGCAACAGGTATAAATATTTCCTATGCCATATGTTAATTCGTGACCTGATGCCCGGTTACAACAATCCTTTCAACGAAGCTCTCAAGCAGCTGGACAAGGCCGCAGAAGTTCTCAGGCTGGACGAAGATATCAAGCAAAAGCTCAGAAGGCCGGACAAGGAGCTGCACGTCTCTCTCAATGTCACCATGGACAACGGCACAACCAGGGAATTCGACGCTTATAGGATACAGTACAACGGCACAAGGGGGCCGTACAAGGGAGGCATAAGATACCACCCAGGCGTCACAGCGGACGAAGTCAGGGCGCTGGCAATGTGGATGACATGGAAGTGCGCGATAACAGACCTGCCTTTCGGCGGCGGCAAGGGCGGAGTTGTATGCAATCCTAAAGAGATGTCCTTGTCGGAGAAGGAGAGGATTACAAGGGGCTATGTACAGAAGATACATCACATCATAGGTCCAAGGAAAGACATACCGGCGCCAGACGTTTACACAGACTCGCAAGTGATGTCATGGTTTGTCGACGAATACAGCAGGATTGTCGGAAGCTTCCAGCCAGCTGTCGTCACAGGTAAGCCCATTTCATTGGGAGGCTCGGAGGGAAGGGACGAGGCCACGGCCAAGGGGCTCATGTACTGTGTCGAAGAGGCGGTCAAGAAGCTGAACATGAACCCGGCCGGTCTTACTGTTGCCATACAGGGCTATGGGAATGCAGGTTATCATGTTGCCAGGCTTTTGGGCGGCTTGGGGTACAAGATTATCGCTGTCACGGACAGCAGGGGCGGGGTTTTTGATGGCCGCGGCCTGGACAGCCGCAGGCTTCTGGAGCACAAGGAAAGGACAGGCTCGGTGGCGGGGTTTGACGGAAAGGAAGCCCTGACGAACAAGGATCTTCTGGGGCTTGAGTGCGACATTCTTGTGCCAGCGGCTTTGGAGAACCAGATAACGGGCGAAAACGCCAGAGACGTGAAAGCCGGTATTGTAGCAGAGGCTGCCAACGGTCCCACCACCACGGATGCGGACAATACACTTTACAACAACGGGGTTCTGGTGATACCTGACATACTCGCGAACGCGGGCGGGGTTACAGTCAGCTATTTTGAATGGGCGCAGAATCTCGACGGCTCCCATTGGAGCAAGGAAGAGGTGGATTCCAGGCTGAAAATCAGGATGACCAAGGCCTTTGACGATGTCTACAACGTCCACAGGCAGTCCAGTATCGACATGAGAACAGCAGCACTGATTCTGGGTATTGGAAGGGTGGCAGAGGCCATGAGGCCGAACGGCAGAGGCCACTGACAGCGCGATTTTTTAAAAAACCGATAGCTTTAAATATACCCGAAATAAATATTATTTTAACATGAAAGGCCTAGCGGTAAACCAGATAATTCTGCTTGCTTTGGGTGTAGTTGTGCTTGCTCTAGTGGGTTATCTCTTGTACAGCAGCTATATTTCAGGTGCTGGAAGCATTGGTGTAGAAGAGGCTAGGACATCACTTGTCAATGCCTGCAATGACTGCAAGCTCAGGTTAGGCAGTGGTTGGGACACTTCTAACACAAACCCGGCTGTGACACCTAACTGCGCATCTTCAAGGCTGTCCAAGGCTGGCATAGGCGTATTGGTATGCCAGCTAAGTATAGGTGCGGCAGGAGTGACACCGACACATCCTTTCGGCGGCGTTACAGTAACTTGCAGTTCACCCCCGACAGTGACAGGCACTCCTACAAACTTCGCGCCGTCGGCCTGTCCAAAAGTAGGAGTTTCCTAAACTTTGTTCCTTTCGGCTTATTTTCAACTAAAACCTATAGCCGGCAGGTCGCGTTTAATTAGACAGGCTGACAAAATTAATTGATGAAAGGATTTACAGTAGAGAAGACTATCATGCTGTTTTTTAGCCTTATGATATTCGTGCTGGTGGCCATAATTTTCTATACAAAGTTCATAGCCTCGGCTCAAGACATCCACCTCGAGCAGTGTAAAAGAAGGCTGGTCGAGTCGTGCAACAGCTGCAAGCTCATGAAAGGAGGCGAGTGGGATTCCTTTGACAGCACGGTCAGCTCATGCGGCACAGAAAACACTATAACAAGAGGCTGTATAGCTGCTCTGAGCTGCAAGCTTAACATAGACTGGAATCGTTTCGAAGGGGCAGCCGGTGTCGACTGCAGGGGCGTGCCCACGACGATAGGCGACAGCACAGGAAGATTTGCTCCAACTGTCTGTTCAAAAGTGGGCATAAATTAGAGCGCCCTTCCCATCTCCACGACTTCCACTTCGCTCACGCCTTCCACAGACCTTATCTTGCCCTCGGTTTCTTCCAAGACGCCGCCAGTATCAGGCATTATCTTGCTTATCTTGAGAGCAACTAGGCCGAAAGCGATGGGCTCCCTTTCTATCCTCTCAGGTGCCACGGCTTCCTTCAATCTATTCTCCAAGTCGTCCAGGTTCACTTCCACGCTGTCTGGCATGACTTTGAACACTACAATTACTTCTGCCACGAACCATTAATTGAAGCCACAGGATTATAAGCTTTTAGTGAAT
>CAYJRO010000039.1:5004-7708 GCA_964372425.1 uncultured archaeon | reverse complement strand
CTTTTTCAAGAAGGAAGATGGCGTGGAAGTGGTCACGAGCAACATACAGAACATGGTGGGCAAGAGGTTCACTTTGAATCTCATAGAGGCGCTGCCGGAATTCAACAAGTATTACATAAAGCTGACCTTCAAGATCATGGGGGTGGACGGCTCCAAGGCGTTCTCGGAATTCGACAGCATGGAACTTATGAGGGACTATGTGTCAAGGATGGTCGTGAGGAGGGTGAAGAGGATAGACTCTGTGCAGAAGCTTGTCACAAAGGACGGGAAAGGATTAAGGGTCAAGAGCCTGGCAACGATTTCCAGGAAGGCATCGTCAAATGTTGAAAAGGCCGTGAGGCTACAGCTCACCCAGATGATTGAGAAGTTCGTGCAGGAAAGCAGCTTTGAAGAGCTGCTTACCGGCATTTTTTCCGACAGCATAAGGAAAGACTTTACAAAAACTCTCAGGAAGATTTATCCCCTGCGCGCACTGGAGTTCAGAAAAGTGGAGCTTGTAAGGTGAGCGGCAATGAAAGGCATCGAAGAATCTGAGTTTTTCGGCAGGCTGTCTGTCAGGAAGTTGAACAAAGACAGCACCAGATACGAGGTCTTCATATGGAATCTGGGGCAGGAAGGCATTGACGCATATGGGGGCAGGTACTTGGTCAATTTGGTGTCCCCGGCATTTCAATCATATTTCTTCAACGAGGGCGAAGTGGCACCCGGCTATGTAAGAGAAAGGTTCCCTGAAATGGGCGGCAAGGATGCCGAGAATGTCGCCTTTATTCTGAACGAATATTTCAAGGGAGCTTCGGGCGGGGCCAGCCCGTCTTCTAGGATAGTCGAAAAATCCAAGGGTGTGTTTGAAATTACTGACGGCTAAATCTGATTAAAAAAGTTTTACGGGCGCAAACAGGAGATTCACCACTATCAATGCCAAGATTATCAGCGAGCTTGCCAGTATCATCTTCTTGCCAGCCTTTTTTCCGAAATATTTCACTAATATCTCCTCGAAGAAAAGACCGCCGTCGAAGGGCTTGAGCGGAAGCATGTTTGCTATACCAACCCCTAGGCTGAGGATGAAAAGTATCATTGTGAACAGCTGCCAGGAAACTATTGTGTCTATCGTCAAGTCGGACGCATAGCCGTCAAACAGCATCTTGTACTGGTAGGCGGTGGACAGGCCTGTTATTCCAACGTAAGCCCTTGTGGAGTTTTCCGGATGGCTGATGGTCCTGAGGCTGTAGATGTTTTTTGTGGTTTGTATGGTGATTGTATCGCCGGGCTCCACTTCTGTGAAGGCGTTTGCCAGGTTGATGACATTCTTCACCTCGGCATCGTTTATCCTGACTATTACACCGCTCAGGCTGACATTGTAGGCCGGCATGTTGTAGACTGTGCTGTTCACTCTGACTCCTCCCTCGTCAAAAAACGCTGAAGTCACGCTGTTCGTCCCTATAATCAGACCCACGACAAACAATGCTAGTATGAAATTGCCTAGGCTGCCGCCAGCGTAAATCCTGAGCTTCTTGAATGTGCTCAGCTTGTTAAGCTTCTTGTTGTCGGGGTCGACGAATGCTCCAATCGGAAGAGCCAGGAGGAAGAGCAGGCCGTAGCTCTTGATGGGAACCTTATCCAATCTTGCGAAGACGGCATGCATGCTCTCGTGAACCAAAATTATGATGAAGATGGAAGTCAGCCAGTACCAGAACGGTATGCCCATTACCTGCTCCGGATAGTATTTCTCTGCGCCCGAGACAGAAGGCAGCACCAGCTTGAAGCATTTTTCCTGCACAGCACTTTTTGGCAGAAGCTGCGGGAAGAAGGCACATGAAACCAGGAAATACATGCCTACTAAAGCCGCAATCAGGCCTGCTATGACGCCGGACGTGCCGATGTAAGCCACAAGCCTCCTTCTCTTGTTGACAAGCCTGTCTATAAGTTCCTTGCCTTTGCTCCATCTCTTGATTATGATGCCGTAGGTGAACTCGACATTTTTCCTGTCCCTGTAGAGAAGGATTGATACTATGGCGAAGAATGCCGCCATCGACAAAAGCTCAAAGCTTACCATACTTATCTAATTATTTTGGGCTTCAATAAAAGATGTGGGGTCGCTGAGATTTGAACTCAGGCTACCAGCATACCCGTTTTCCATCCCGAGGCTGGAGTACTAGACCAAGCTATACTACGACCCCATATAGAATAGATTTGGAAAACAAATAAAATATCTAACTTCTACAACCCCAAAGCCGACCTTGCGAACCACAGTATCAGAGCGATTTTCACAACGAACGGTACGTAGGATATCAGCCAAGCTATGCCGATAGTAGCTATTCCCAACAATGTTTTAATCATCGGTATGTGCATCAGGACATCTATTATGTCAATGACAACCCACACATAGAACAGGGTATCGATCAGAACAGGAATCCTACAGTGATGTTGCTCAGGACGCCGAGGGGGGGCGTGAACAAGACGACTATAGTGCCTGAAAAGCCTGCTATAGCCAAGCCTATCAGAAGCACCAGCTGACCTAACTGGTTGCCTTTCAAAAAGAATCCTGCAAAGGCCGCTATGACAATTCCCATTATAAGCTTCTTCACAAAGGACGGTATTCCTCTATTCTGGTAGTGGATTTGGGAATAAACCATGCCTGTCAATAATTAGTTTTGTTTTTTAATTTGATATTTATATTGGACCAAGATGCCCTGAAGGCGGTGCT
>CAYJRO010000039.1:0-4994 GCA_964372425.1 uncultured archaeon | reverse complement strand
AAGCTTATAAAGGCTAATTTCCTACTAATTGTTAGGTGTATTTGGCAGACTACTTGTCCTCGTAGTTCAGAGACACGAATTTAAAAGCTTAAAATAAAACGAAATTATTGGATGATTGTATGACTAAGACTGGCAAATCAAGCAAGGTGGTAGTGGACACTAGTTCTATAATCCACGGAACGCTAAGGGAATTTGTGGAAAAAGAAAGGAATGTGGAGATAATAATCCCTGTGGCTGTGATAGACGAGATGCAGGCGCAGGCCTCCAGGGGGCGCGAACCCGGATTTGTGGGTTTGGAGGAAATGAAAAAGGTCAGAGAGATCGCTGGCAAGAAAGGGATAAGCATAACTTTTGTCGGCGGCAGACCGAGCCTGGAGGAGATAAGGCTCGCTAAATCAGGAAGGATAGATGCTATAATCAGGGACTTTGCAAAAAAGGAAGACGCTACATTGCTTACAGGCGACTACGTCCAAGCTCTAGTGGCTGAGGCGGAAGGCGTGGAAGTAAGGCATGTGCCCCACGAGATAAAGACATCGAATCTTGAATTCGAGAAGTTCTTCACAGATGACACCATGAGTGTGCATCTGAAGGAAGGCGTCGTGCCTCTGGCTAAAAGAGGCAAGCCTGGGAAGTTCCAGCTTGTAAAGGCGGGGGAAAAGCTTCTTGAAAAGGAAGGAATTGAAAAAATCATGAAGGAGATAACTGAAGCCGCGAGAGTGAGCGAGAAGGCTTCGATAGAGATAGCAAGGGCAGGCGCGACTGTCGTGCAGCTAAACCGTTATAGGATATCGATGGCCAGGCCGCCGTTCAGCGACGGATTTGAGGTGACTGTTGTCAGGGCCATGGTGAAGCTAGGACTTGACGACTACAGGCTTTCAGAAAAGCTTATGGATAGGCTGGCTCAAAGGGCCGAAGGGGTGTTGGTGGCCGGTCCTCCGGGCTCTGGAAAGACTACCCTTGCATCAAGTCTGGCAGAGTTCTACAAGAATCAGGGCAAGATAGTGAAAACTTTGGAATCACCCAAGGATTTGCAGGTTGGGCCGGAGATAACGCAATACGGTCCGCTCGAGGGGGATTTCGAGAAGACGGCCGACATACTCTTGCTTGTCAGGCCGGACTATACTGTGTATGACGAGATTAGGAAAACAAAGGATTTTGAGATATTTTCCGACCTGAGGCTTGCTGGTGTCGGGATGATTGGAGTCGTGCATGCGAGCGCTGCCATAGACGCCCTGCAGAGGTTCATGGGAAGGATAGAGTTGGGAATGATACCTCATGTGGTGGATACAATAATCTTTGTGAAGGACGGGGAGGTCAAGAATGTTCTTGATCTGTCGATAATAGTGAAAGTTCCGACAGGAATGATAGAAGCTGATCTTGCAAGGCCCGTGGTAGAAATAAAGGATTTTGAGACCGGCGAACTTGTGTATGAGATTTATACATTCGGCGAGGAGAATGTCGTCATACCTGTTGAGAAGAAGTCTACCAAGAGTCATCCCATAAGGAAGCTAGCAGCTGAAAGGATATCGCAGGAAATGAGGAAATTCGACGATGGCGCGGAAGTGGAAGTCGTGAACGACAGCAATGTCGTAGTGAAGGTTGACAACAAGACCATACCTAGGATAATCGGCAGGGAAGGCGAGAACATAAAGAAGCTGCAGGAAAAGCTTGGCGTGCACATAGACGTGGAGCCCAGGATACCGTCGTTGGGCAAGGAAGCTCATTTCAGGGTGAACGATAGCGGGAACTCCATAGAACTTTCGTTCGACAGGCACATGATTGGCAGGACGGCAAGCGTATATCTGGAAGATGAGTTTTTATTCTCCGCTACCATCGGCAAGAAAGGCAGCATAAAGGTTGGAAAGGATTCGGACATCGGCAGGAGCCTGATGAAGGCCTTGGTCGGCAAGAGGAAAATTATGGTTTTGGTTTAACAGGAATTGTTTTTACTTTTGCCGTGTACAGCCATCATGCTTCGTCTTGGACGAATTTTTCATTCTCTTCCAGTGCCGCCTGTGCCCTCGCCAGCTCGTGGCCCAAGTAGGCCGCGTGATCCATCTTTGACACAAGGTTTTCGTTTATTATCTTTCTGTACAGTGTCTGCGCCTTCCTGCCTTTGAAGACATTGCCGCTGCTTCTTCCGTCCATCAAGAAGTGCTCTACAACGATCTCCTTGTTCTTCTCGTCTACGCCTATAATAAAGTAGCCGTTCCTGTCCTGCTCGAAAGCTAAAAATTTCCCATGATGGTGGTCGTGTACGAGATTAGTGGCATCCTGCCAGTAATTTTCGTATATGTGGGCCGAGTTCGATATTACAGTAAGGAATCCTGGCGGCATGCCCGTCTCCCTCGCCACCAGCTCTTGCAGCTTCCTCAGAGCCACGATATTCAACACCCAGGCACCGAATATGTCATGCGACCTGAACACCGCAGTCTGGTGGAGCTTGCCGTGGCCGACGTTCCATGTTATCTGCGTTAGACAGGGGGGCGTGCTTGAAGCGGGGTCTTTTTCATGCTTCCATGTGACCGCTACGGCTCTACGTGTGTATGGGTGCTCCTTTATTTTGTTTATCACGAACTTCACCTGGTTTATGGTGGTCTTGGCCTCCTTGGCAAACTGGCCGCCGACATGCCCCAGAGAATATTTGAAAAGCCTCTCGCCATAGGTGTAGTCTACCTGAGCGTCCTTTTCCGGAGAAAAGAAGCCTCTGTAGTAGGACTCTATGTCCTTTTCGCTGACGTTCATCCACTCCGGAAGGTCTTCCTCTCCGCCTTCTATCACACCGATTATGTTTATGACTTCTTTTTGCCTAAGGCCGTACTCGCTTTTCTTCTCTTCTCCGAACTTCAGCACCAAGTCCAATATATTCAGCCATGTCTCCGATATGCTTTTGCCCGACACCCTTAACGAGACCTCCTCCGAGTATGTGGCGGCCACAGGAGTTTTCAGCTCTGTCAGGAAAACCGGTTCCATGAAAGGTTCAAGTGCTGTTTTAGAGGCTTCCTCTAATATCTCTGTCAGCATATTTTCCTTTCCCCTGGCATCTATCACTTCAACGTTCCTCCTAAAAGACTCTAAAAGCTCATCCGTTATGTCCGAGTCTATGTATCCAGAGGAGCCTATTATTTTCCTGTCCGAGTCCATGCCTCCCTTCATGAAGTTCAGCATGGCATCGCCGCTCTTTGTAAGGTCCGGGCCGCACACGACTATGTGCCTTATCTTCGGGTTGGAAAGTATGTTCTTGACCATGGGATTTATGCCTTGGGTCGTGTAAAGGTTTCCCATCACATGATAGAGTCTCTTTGGTATTCTCTTCTCAAGAGCTTCTTTTTTCATCCAAAGGATACATATTCCTACGTTGCTTTCCGGGCTGCCCACTAACAGTGAGTCTTTGAAGAATATAGGCCACTCCATATCTAGATAAATTTGTGATTTGTTTAAAAATAAGATGCTTTAACGTTCATTGTTTGAGGGTTCATCTGATACTTGATTTCATTTCCGGCGTTGACGCAGACTTCAACCACAAAATCTGTATCATAAAACCCAGAGTGGGCTAGAACAGGCACTCCCCACACGTTTTTTATCATCCTGATGCAACCCTCCAATTACCAGCTTGTATTGCTGGAATACTGCGTCCTCTCATAAAATATCTGTAGCACAGTGCTTCGGGTTTCTCTGGATGTACAATTTTTTGGAAATTTTGTACAATGTTCTTGACAGCAAGCCTTTTTAAAGTTAACTACCAAATGGTAATAGGAGATATTGGTGGTTGTATGACTGAAGAAAAAGATGATGGCGGCAGTGTTGATAAGGATTTGCTGGGCATGACTGTTGATGAAATGCGCAATCAGCTGGAGATGGAAAGGGATGTATACAAAAAATCCTTGGAAAAAAGTAAGGCCGGGTACGAGATGAAAATAGATGGCTTGCAAGAAGATATAGAAAAGCTAGGGGGGGAGCTTGGAAGGCTTAAAAGCCCGCCTCTTCTTCTTGGTCCAGTACTAGGCAAAGACGGTGACAAGATTTTTGTCGATGTGCAGGGTGGATTGAAAGCTGTAAAACGTGGGGATTTTTCCGATGACGATTTGCCTGTAGGCGCTTATGTAGAGATGTCAAGCCAGACTTTACAGATAGTAGGTGTGACCAAGATGGTTAAAAATCCGAAGGTAGGCATGATTGTAGAAAGGACTGATGATGAATATATTTTGAAGCTGGACGACGAAGGCTCGGGAGAGAAGGTAGTCGTAAAAAGGAGTTCCGTCAACTCTAAGTTTGGAAAGCTTAGGACAGGCTACAGGGTGCAGTATCTGGACCCGCTACATACGATAGTGGGCGTTTATGAAAGTGAGGATGCTGAGAGGTTCCTTTTGTCTGAAAGGCCAGATGTAACTTGGGACATGATAGGCGGTCTGGATAATGAAAAAAGGAGGATAAGACAGATTTTGGAATATCAGTCTAGTGAACGTAGTGAATTGTATAAAAAAATGAATTTGCGTAGCAGGAAAAAAGGTGTTATTCTTTCGGGACCGCCGGGCTGCGGTAAGACCATGATAGCCAAAGCCGTAGCCAGCCAGACTGAAGGCAATTTTTTCAACGTCATAGGGTCAGAAATACTTAATAAATGGGTGGGTGCAAGCGAGGGCATGCTAAAAGAGCTGTTTGAAGTAGCCGAGGAAAGGGCTGAAGAAAACGGCAAGCCGTCGATTATATTCGTCGACGAGGCCGATACGGTGTTCAGGAGAAGAGGCTTTGCCGACACAAGCGGTGTCCATATGAACCTCGTGGGCCTTATGCTCTCTCTGATGGACGGCGTTAAAAAATACGACAATGTGCAGGTAATATTAGCCACAAACTTGGTTGAAAACATTGACGGCGGCCTGCGAAGACCCGGAAGGTTTGAAACCATAGAAATAGGAAGGCCTGACAGGAAAGCATCGCAAGATATTTTGAACGTGTACTTGAATGAAAATGCTCCTATAGACTTGGCAGATACT
>CAYJRO010000038.1:4665-7913 GCA_964372425.1 uncultured archaeon | reverse complement strand
ATAGACTTCAAGCCTGACGGGAACACATTACACCTTCTGTTTAACGAGTTCAACAAGACAGAGAGGTTTTATTTCGGTCTGGAGGAAGCCGACGAAAGAGACAGGAACAACGCCAAGAGGGTCTACGAGCTCACGATGAAAAATATCCCGGATAAAAAGCCTTACAGGATTCCCTTTGACTTCGCAGCGATGCTTGTCCAGAGCCTTCCGAAAGATGACAGGATTGATAGGATAGAAGAAGTTTTGAAGAAGGCCGGCCATATAAAGGAGCTGAAGGATGATGAAATAAAAATATTACAAGACACGGTAAACTATGCAGAAATATGGGTGCAAAGATTCGCTCCGGCAAGCATGAGGATAAATGTTTCGGAAAATCTGAATCCCAAAGACATTGAAAGGCTGGACGACTTGCAGAAGCGTGCAATCATGGAACTGGGAAGGTTCTTGGAAGAGCAGAGAACCGACAAGGAGATATGGGACAAGATAAAGGATATATCAGAGAAGCTGTCCATTAAATACGACAGGATTTTCAAGGCGGCTTACATTATTCTGGTTGGCAAGGATTTCGGTCCCAGGCTTGTGCCGTTCATCCAGAGCTTGGATAGGGACTTTGTTTCCAGAAGATTCAAGCTGGAAGGGTGACAGATGAATCCTGTAGAAGCTACAGGTCTTCTATCTTCTCCACCACTTCTATGCCCGCCGGCCTGATGAAGAAAGGATGTATGTAGCCGGAATGGTTGGTTCTCCTCATCTTCACCACGCTCAATGTCCTCTTGAACTCCTCGGCAACAGGGATGAAGTCCAGAAATACTATCGCATCTACGATAAACCCTACATATTCCGACCTCCTGGCGCCTTCCATATAATCTGCAGCGGTTTCGGCTACAAGAAGCGTAGTCACGCCGGCCTCCCTGAGCCTGTCTGAAAGAAGCGCAAGCTCCGACCTCACAACATACTTCGGTTCTTCGGAGAACATCACCTCGATTGCTGTGATTGGGTCTATTACGACGCGCTTAACCTTGAACTTCTTTATGGCTTCAAGTATCTTCTGTGTTATCTCAAAGAGAGTGGTAGTCATCACCCTTTTCTTAGAAGTTGGGTCGAACATGGTCCTCATCGTTATTTCCAAGAAATTTATCAAGCCGGCCTTTTCAAGGCTTTCAAAGTCCCAGCCGAAGGTCTCAAGAACGTCCTTCTTGATGTCTGACGGGCTCTGCTCAAGCGTCACATACAGGCCTACCTCGCCGTGGGTCTTGGCGCCGTTGTAAAGAAACTGGGAACCGAAAAGCGTCTTGCCTGTGCCCGCCCTGCCGGCCAGCATTACCGCAGAGCTCTGGACGAACCCGCCCTGTATCAGGCCGTCCAGCCCCTTTACTCCTGTGGGCACCCTAGGACTTTTGAACTTGCCATTCATTAAATTAAGATTAAATTAATCCAGTATTAAAAATATTTTTATGACAGAAAAGCTTTACTGGCAGGACGCCTACTTGAAGGAATTTGAGGCTAAGGTAGAAGAAGTTATGGACGGTTTTTTGGTGCTAGACAAGACAGCCTTCTATCCAAGAGGGGGAGGTCTGGTAAGCGACCTCGGTGAGATAGATGGAGTGAAGGTGACCGAGGTTAAGAAGGAGGGCGATGACAGGATATTTCATAAGGTGGAGGATTCTTCAAAGTTTTCTACAGGAGGCAGGATTACTGGCAAGCTGGACTGGGACAGGAGGCATAGGGTCATGAGGATGCACACGGCGGCACATCTGTTGAGCGCTATTATAAACAAGGAGACCGGGGCTTTAATAACTGGCAACAGCATCGAGCCCGACGAGTCCAGGGTCGACTTCAGCCTGGAAAGTTTCGACAAGGGCAAGATAGAAGAGTATCTGCAGAAGGCTAACGAGCACGTGAAGCAGTCGCTGGAAGTTAAGACGTATTTTCTTAACAGGGAGGAAGCCATGAAGCTGCCTGGTATAGTGAAGCTGGCTCAAGCCATGCCACCCGAAGTGGAGCAGCTGAGGATAGTGGATATAATGGGAGTGGACATACAGGCGGACGGCGGCGTTCATGTGAAGAATGTATCCGAAGTCGGGACTATAAGGTTGATAAAGACCGAAAATAAAGGTAAGAATAACAGAAGGCTGTACTTTACAGTAGAGTGATTATATGATAGCGGTGATTAGGATTCGCGGAAGGGTGGATGCAAGCAAGAAGATAAAAGACACGCTTAACATGCTCAGGCTGAAGGAAGTTAACAACTGCGTTGTGCTGCCGGAAGAGCCTACCTACTTGGGCATGCTGGAAGCAGCGAAGGACTGGATTGCATACGGGAAGATAAACCAGGAAACATTTTTAGAGATGATAAAAAAGAGAGGGAGGCTGGAAGGAAGAGGAAAGCTGGACGAGGAAGCATTGAAGAAATTGGGTTTCAAGAGCTTCGAGGATTTGGCAAAGGCTGTTTTTGAAGGGAAAGTCAGGTTGAACAAGCTGGACAGCTTCAATCCTGTGTTCAGGCTGACACCGCCCAGCAAAGGACACAAATCAATCAAAGAGCACTATCCTGAAGGCTCGCTAGGCAACTGGGGAGAGAAGATAGGCGAGCTACTTAATAAAATGATTTAAAGCTTTATTGATTTCCCATTTTCCCCTTGGACGATTTTTACAGGAAGACTTTTGTAGACGGCTTCTATTCTTTCCAGAGTTTCCTTGTTGAAGTTTTCCTTTCCTATTCCCTCGAACTTGTCGTTGCCTTCTATGGCGGTTTCCTTGTATTTTTCTGCATCTTCATAGTTGCGCAATGCCATCGATGTGCCAAAGAATGCATTGCTAGCACATATCGCCAATGGTATGAGTAAGGCTGGGTTGTTGTCTGTGAAATATGCATATAGAGTGCCGGCCGAAAACGCACCAAACAGACCAGCCACCGCTGTATAAAGTTTCCAAAGAAGAGAGTCTGCCTTATAGCCTCGTACATTTCTGTACAGCTCATTGAACTTTGTTAAATTGTCTGAGATGACGGCTCTCTTTGACAACATCTCGGCAGCTTCCTTTATTTCACTTGATTCTCTTGCGACATCAGAATATAATTGTTCCAAGTCCATTGCTATCTGTGTAAAATTATAGTCGGAAAGGTTTAAATAGTTGTCTATTTGTTTTCTTATAAAGTCGGTTATTACTAATTCTAATTTATGCCAGTAAATGCTACACAGGAGTATTTCCTTGCCGAGAAGAAGTATTTGGCGGCCAGAACCATAGAA
>CAYJRO010000038.1:0-4655 GCA_964372425.1 uncultured archaeon | reverse complement strand
AAGACAGGATAAAATGTCTGCAAGAAATGATTAGCGCTTTACCTAAACATAAATCCTCCGAACATACTTTGTCGGAGCTCAGGCACCGGTTGGCCAAGCTGAAGAAAGAAGCGACGACTCAAAGAAGAGCTGCTGCAAAGCCCAAGTTCATAATAAGGAAGGAAGGAGCAGCACAGATTTGCATAATCGGGGACACGCAGTCCGGCAAAAGCACCCTTTTGAATTCACTTACCAATGCAAAAGTAAAGGTGGACAACCACCCCTTCACAACAGAGCTGCCGGAGGTGGGAATGATGTTTGTCGACGACGTGCCCATCCAGCTGGTGGAAATACCGTCCACTTTCGACCCGGATTCCATTGGAGTGATGCGCAACTGCGACCGGATAATAATTCTAGTGGATAAAATGAAAGACGTCCACGACCAGAAGTCCAGGATGCAGAGGCTGCTGAAGGAGAACAGGCTTACAGGTAAAAAATATGTCTTCCTGAAGAACGACTATACCCAGAGGGGTTTGGATAAGCTCAAGAAGAACATATGGAAGAACCTGAGACTGATAAAGGTATATACGAAAGAACCTGGCAAGCAGAAAGCCATACCGCCCATCGCACTCAAGCCAGGTTCCACAGTACATGATGTGGCAAGCCAGATACACAAGGACTTCCTGAAGGATTTTAAATTCGCAAGGGTTTTTAATAATTCTAGGTTCAGCGGCCGGAAGGTGGGTCTGGATTACAGGGTTCAAGACAATGATGTGATAGAGATACATGCGAGGTGATCAAATGAAGAAAAGCGTTTTCATACAGACATACGGCTGTACCAGCAACAAGGCGGACAGCCAGTATATGATGGGCTTGCTGCAGAAGGCAGGCTACAGCATAGCTAAAAGCGAGGACGAGGCAGACTACCAGATTGTCAACTCGTGCGCCGTCAAAGTAGCAACAGAGGAAAGGATAATTCACAGATTAAAAGAACTGTCCAAGCAGGACAAGAAGCTTATAATTACCGGCTGCCTCACTAAAGTGAATCCAGAAAGGATAAAGAAAACCGTTCCCAACTTTGCGGGCATGCTTGACCCGCGTTCAATCAACGAAATAGTAGATTTGGTGAAGGACGTTGAAAGCGGTCAAGAGAACGTGGTAAAGGCTTCCAGCAAGCCTGTAGACAAGCCTTCCTTGCCGAGGATTTCTTTCAGCGGAGTTATAGATGTAGTGAAGCTGTCGGACGGCTGCCTTTCCAGCTGCACCTTCTGCGGTACCAAGCTGGCCAGAGGTGATTTGCACAGCTACAGGCCGGATACAATAAGGGACGCTGTAAAACAAGGCCTGAAAGAAGGATACAAGGAATTTCAGCTCACCTCCGAGGACTCCAGCGCATACGGCCGGGACATCAGAACCAACCTACCCGATTTGCTGCAGTCAGTCTGCAGGATAGAAGGCAAGTTCATGATAAGGGTGGGAATGATGAATCCGCTCCATTTCAAGAAAGTTGAGCTGGAAGATCTGATAGAAGCCTACAAGAACGAGAAGGTTTTCAAGTTCCTTCACCTGTGCGTCCAGGCGGGCGGCAACAATGTATTGAAGGACATGAGGCGAGGCTATGGTGTTGAAGATTTTGCAGACTATGCTACACGCTTCAAGAAAGGCATACCAGAGCTGACATTGGAGACAGACATCATCGTAGGCTTTCCCACAGAAACAGAGGAAGACTTTGAACAGACGGTAAAGTTGATCAAAAAAGTCAGACCAGATGTGGTGAATATATCAAAATATGGTGCGAGACCAGGAACAGCAGCGGCAAAAATGAAGCAATTGGATTCGAAGACAGTAAGCAGCAGGAGCAAGGTTCTCCACGAGCTTACAAAGGAGATCGCATTCAAGAACAACAAGAAATGGCTGGGCTGGGGAGGAGAAATCCTAGTGGACGAGAAAGGCACCGTGAGTGGCACGTGGATGGGAAGGAACTGTGCTTACAAGCCTATAGTTCTGAAATCAGCAAATAATCTTCTTGGAAAATTCCTTCGGGTTCAAGTAACAGAAACGAAGAGCAATTACCTGATCGGCGAAGTTATTTAATCCTATCGCCACAATAGTTATTTATGTACGACGCATTAAACGATCTTCATATTTTCGAAGGCTACTGTGGGGAAGGCGTTTTAGGCTACACCACGCCCAGCAATAGGCACATATACCTAGACAGCCTCAAACTTAGGGATGAGTACGACAAACTCAGAGTCCTTGTACACGAGAAGCAGCACAATGTCAACCCGGATGCCACGGAATATGAGAACAGGCTACTGACAGACCTGAGATTGAAGGAACTAGGGATACCCACAAAGCCCTCCTGCTGTTTCGAATAAAAGCTAATAGTTACATTAAAAGCCAATCTTCTTCAAAATGAAATCAGGCAAAAGCCGTCCTTTCAAGTACTTGTCTTTAATTTCTTTTGGCAAAGTCGGGAAATCTTTTATTACGCCCCTGCAATTCCTATTACCACACCGGCATTTCATAGACCATTTGGGTTCTTTGAAATCAGACCATTTTTCATCCCACATTGTCGTCGAATAGTCGAAGGTTATTTCCCCTCCCGTTCCTATATTTCTTATGGCAACTAATTCGTTTCTCCCCCTCATATGGGCGTTTGGATTGCAAGAGTGATTAATGCATACATAGGGCTCGTCAAGATCTATGTATTCATCATCTTCTATTTGCAGCGGGTCTCCTCTTCTTTCCTTACCGGTCTCATAAAGCCTTTTGACTTCTGAAGTTGAAATCGCTTTACCTTTTAAAAAACAGACTGTCTCTCCCTTCTTTATACGTTTTGTTGCAAATATGCACTTGCCGAATTTTGATTTCCTCACAGCAAACCTCGATTCCATAAAATCAAAACCCCGTAATAATCAATACAACATTTGTACTAAAAGTTCATGCCCACCTCTTTGGCTAGCCGCTCAATCGACTCCACTGTTCTAGTTGTTTTAATGCTTCAATAGGAATTTAAACGCCGGTATTACATGAACTGTTCTGTTGTAGACCTTTTCCACACGCTCTTTATCATAAGATATTACGTAACCGTTTTTAACGTTAAACTTCTTCATAAAAGATAAAATTCCTCCTATATCTATTTTTCCGTACTTGACTTCCAGTGGTATGATACTGTCCTTGTCGGTCAATACAATGTCCACCTCGTTCTTGTAGGCGTCTCTCCAGAAAAACTCCGCTTTGAGCTGGTTCACCAAAATCCATTCAAAAACCTTAGATTTAGAAAAGTCGTCTTCTTTGAAAAGCAAATCGGCAGAAACCAGCGTGGGATAGTATTTCTTGAGTTTTCTTTCCACTTTCCTCCTGTTCCTTGAAAAGTTGTACAATTTTCTGATAAGGAAGGAGTCTTCTAGGTACGAAAGATAATTTGATAGTGACTGCCTTGATATCTTTAATTCATTCGCCAATGCGGAGATTTCTATTAACTGACCGGGTTCGTCCATGAAAATGTTGATTATAGATTCTATAACTGACGCGTCTTTTACTTTGAACAGTGCTGGTATGTCTTTGTAAATAACCTTGTCTATTATGCTCTCTTTGATGTATTTTTTGATTATTTCCTTGTCTTTAACGCCAACCATCTCAGGGAAACCGAATGTAAAGATGAATTCGTTAAACAGCTTCAGAAGTTCTTTTTCATAAAGCCCAGCAGGCTCGAGCTTTGTTTCTTTGAAAATCAAGAATTCTTTGAATGACAGCGGCTCGACTTCGAACTCAAATATCCTTCCTGCAAGTGTTTCTTTAGACCTTTTCTTTACAAACAGCGATTCGGAACCCGAGATGATTATTTTCACGCTGTCTTTGAAGACATCATAAAACGTCTTTATCTGGTTTTCCCAGTCTTTTAACTTTTGCACCTCGTCCAGCAATAGAAGATGCCCGCCTTTCTTCAGGTTGCTCTCCGTTATCTCTTCATATGCCTTGATGACATCTCTGATTTCAACTTCCTTAAACTCGTCAAATGAGAAGTATATTGTGTTTTTAGTATTCGTGCCGTTCGCTATAAAGTCTTCTGCAATCTTTAGCATTAGTGTTGTCTTTCCCACTCTTCTCATTCCAGTAAGGGCCAGTATCTGAGGCATCTTGATGAACTTTTTAATCCTTTCGTAGATGTCTCTA
The DNA here is from genome assembly GCA_964372425.1 of uncultured archaeon. GTDB lineage: Archaea > Aenigmatarchaeota > Aenigmatarchaeia > CG10238-14 > SCSR01 > DATDXT01. The sequence goes on along the minus strand of CAYJRO010000038.1, from coordinate 497 downwards.
TGTTTAAATTCAACATGGAATTCCTCTTTCCACCAGGGGTTGAAATCTTGCAAAGATTCTTTAATTTTTGACATACACAACTAACATAAATTATATTTTGTGTTATTTATATTTAACATAAATTGAGTTTCGTTAACATTATACAAAACAAAAGAAGCTTTAAGTCAAGAAAAATAATTACTATTAAGTGGTTACTATGTATGCCCAACAACTGCAAACATTAGAAAGAAATCTGCTGGACGAACTATTTGAGGCTAGTTATCATCCTGCATTAGTACCAAGTGAATATAGTGGTTGTAGTAAAGATGGCTTGAAATCTGTTATAGAAAAAAGATTAGAGGAGTTGACATATGGTATAGATAGCAGTTTGTCAGGAGATATATTAGTAAAAGAGTTGGGCAGAAGAATTAAAGGTTACATTAAAGCTGAAAACAATGCTTATCTGTTGTTTGGGGCCTTTATTATTCTTTATCGTGGCTCCTGCACTGGGTTTTAAC
>CAYJRO010000037.1:0-8008 GCA_964372425.1 uncultured archaeon | reverse complement strand
TTCAAAAGATGGCTCTCGCAGAGCTACGGGAGGCTGAGCGAAAGCTGGAGAAAGCCTGGAGGCAAGCACAGCAAGGTTGCCCTAAAGGAAAAGAGCAAGTTCAAGATGCCCTCGCCCGGTTACGGCGCGCCGAAAATCTCAAGATATCTGCACCCCTCTGGCTTCAAGGAGGTGCTGGTACACAACACAAGGGAACTGGAGAGCGTCGATTCCAAATCAGAGGCCGCGAAGATAGCACATCGTGTTGGAGAGAAAAAAAAGCTGGACATTTTGAAGAAGGCCGAGGAACTGAAGGTAAAAGTTCTCAACCCATAGCGGTTTCTGCATACCACCGAAAATCTCCTAAATATTAACCATCTTTAGGTGGTTCGAAAGAGGAAGCCGAAAGATATTCTGCAAAACTGCAGAAAACAGCCTAGCCGATGCCAAACGAATAATAATACCAGAAATTCTTAAAATCTAATCAATGAAGACGCTGGTCATCAACTTCAAGACCTACAAGGAAGCCACCGGCCGCAATGCGCTTAGGCTAGCAAAAATCTGCGAGGAAGTGCAGGAAGAGCACCTGGAACTGGAGATAATAGTCTCGCCCCAATTCACAGACCTGTCCGCCATAGGCGAGCTGAAGCTAAAGACCTTTGCGCAGAACATGGATCCTGTCGAGCCAGGAAGGAATACAGGCCATGTTACACCCCTTTCCATAAGTAGCTTTGCCGACGGAACCATGCTCAACCATTCAGAGAAGAAGATGTCCCTGGAAGACGTGGAAAAGTGCGTCAAGATGGCGCAGGAATACTTGTTGGAGACCCTGTGCTTCGCGAAAGACTTGGAAGAATCAAAGCAAACACTTAAGTTCGAGCCCGATTACATAGCCTACGAGCCTCCGGAGCTAGTGGGAGGCACAATCTCAGTGTCGGAAGCCAAGCCAGACATATTGGGCAAGTTCGTGAAAATGGTCAAAAAACTGAACCCCAATGTCAGGGCGCTGTGCGGGGCAGGAATAAACAAGGCCCAGGATGTCAGCAAAGCCGTGGAGCTGGGTGCAGACGGCGTGGCGCTTTCGTCGGCTTTTGTGAAGTCCAAAAACCCCAAACAATTCTTAACTCAAGTCACAGAATCATTATTAAACTTATAAAGCCAGAGGCATAACATTTAAAAATGTATGACGGAAGAACAGCCTACGTTGCAAGTCGCGTATTGAAGATGAACGCAAAGCCAAATTTGTCCTACGTCTTACGGAAAGGTCGCTTTCTTTCTATGATTTATGGCACGCGGCAGGCTACGAAGAATTCCCAAACGATTTTAATCTTCACACGGAACTTGAAGATTTAGGCGTCATCGGACACTACTACCAAGACATGACACGCATGCCATTCGCAGACACACAGCCATATTACAGGCTAACTATTAGAGGACTAGATGTCGCAGAATGTGTTAAAATGGTGAGAAATCGGGAAAACAACGTTTAGCTCCATCAGCAGCATTTAGAAACCCAATATCCGGAAATTTTTTAGAAGAAATGGCGACACAGCTTTCCGAATGGCTTAGCCACCAACAACTTCTTTCAGCATATCAGTCTTGGTTATCAGCCCCACCACCTTGTTTTCGCCGTTGACGACTGGCAGGCCGCTTATTTTCTCGTCTCCCATCCGTTTCACGGCGTGCCCCACGGTATCCCCCTCGCCCACCGTCAAAACATCCCTGGTCATGATGTCGTCCACACACACTTCCTTGAGCTTGCTGTGCCACTGCACGCCCTTGGAGACTTTCCTGAACATGCCCAAAAAATGCGCAATGTCGCCCTCCGTCACCACGCCAGCCAGTTCCAAGTCGAACAACACCAGTATCCTTTTGACCCCGGTGTCAAGCATGAGCTTCCGGGCGTTCAGCAGGCTCGAACCTACCTTAAGACTGACAAACTTCCTGGACATGCATTCGGCCACCGGTGTCTTGGAGCCAGCCAGCGACTTTATAAGATCAGTCTTGGTTATCAGCCCCACCACCTTTCCCCCGGCATCTACAACAGCCAGACTGCTTATCTTGTTTTCTAGCATCTTGTTCGCCGCAAATTTTATATCAGCGTCCCCACCCACGGCTATCAGTTTTTCCGCGTACGCAGAAGACACGTGCACATGCGCGTCGCTTATCGGGATAGTCTCCAGCCTGCCCAGCCTGTCCGAGACGTCCCTTTCGGTAAGTATGCCGTCTATCTTCCCGTCCCTGGTCACCAGCAGGCGGGAAACTCCCAGCTTCTTCATTATCTTTATGGCGTTCCTCAGGTTGTCGCTGCTGCTGATGGTCTTAATTTCCCTGCTCATCAAATCTTCGACTTTCATAAAAACCAGCCTTAAGAAATGCTAATCAAGTATATTAACCTTATTAAACTTTAAAATAAAGATGATTAATATGTCTCAGCTACAGAGGAGACTTGCAGCAAGAGTGCTCAAGGCAGGCAAGTCAAGGATATGGATGGACCCGAAGAAGGCAGAGGACATAGGCAAAGCCATAACCGCGACAGACATAAGGAAGCTTGTCAAGAAGAACGCTATAAAGGTGTTGCCAGAAAAGGTAAGAAAAACGGGGACCACCCATAAGAAAAGAAAAGGCCCCGGCAGGAGAAAGGGGGGCAAGCAATCCAGCCTCACTAGGAAGGACAGGTGGATAAACACGGTAAGACCTTTGCGTGACATGCTGAAAGAGCTGAAGCAGGGCGCCCTGCTTTCCAACAGTGATTACAGAAAACTGAGGGGACTTGTAAAAGGTGGCGTGTTCAGGAGCATGTCGCACCTGAGGATATACTTGGAGCAGCACGACCTGCTGAAAAAAAAGGTGGCTTTATGAGGAAAATTTTCAAGATAGGAGCGATAATAATCAAAGACAGGAAGTTCATGGTGGTAAAGAAGAAAGGACTGGAAGACTATATCATGCCCGGCGGGAAACCGGAAGACGGGGAAACCCCTGCCGAGACATTGAAAAGGGAGCTGCGTGAAGAACTAAACGCATCGGTAAAGACATTTTCGCACTTCGGCATACTGGAAGGTCCGGGTTCGCCTAAAGACGTCTGGGTGACACAATATCTGTTCCTTGCAGAGGTCGAGGGCGACATCAGGCCCGCTGCCGAAATAGAAAACCTGGCGTGGGTGGATTCCAATTCAAAGGGCCGCGTAAGGCTATCACCATTTGTGGAACAGGTCATGATGCCTAGGCTGCTTCAGACCAACATGATAAAGTGATAAGGATGGCAAAGAAACTACCTACATACACGATGCCTTTCAAAAGAAGGGAGGAAGGCAGGACCAACTACAAGAAGAGGCTCAAGCTGCTTTTGTCGAAAAAGCCCAGGCTGGTAGTCAGAAAGAGCCTCAGGCACATAACCGCCCAGATAGTTAATTTTGGAGCCAAAGGGGACGTCACATTGGCTTCGGCTAATTCCCAAGAGCTCAAGAAGCTCGGTTGGAGTTTTTCTTCCGACAGTCTGCCGGCAGCATACTTGGTGGGTCTTCTCGCGGGCAAGAGGGCCAAGGAGAAGAAGATAGAAGAAGCCGTTCTGGATTCCGGACTGTACGCATCGGTCAAAGGCTCTAGGGTATATGCAGCTGTCAGGGGCGCAATCGACGCCGGATTGAAAGTGCCGGCCGCGGACGAAGTTTTCCCGGACGAGTCAAGGATATCTGGTGAACATATAAGGGCGCACAGAAAAATAGAAAACCTGCCAAACACATTTAAGTCTGTCAAACAAAAGATTTTAGGCGGATGATATGGCAGAAGAACAGAAACCAGCAGAGGACGCGGCTCCAGAAGCCCAGCCAGTACAGGAAGTGCCGGCCACCAAAGAGGCTAGCAAGCAGCCAGAAGTCGCCCCAGAGATGCCAGCCGAAAGACTCACAGAGTCCCTGGGCAAGTGGATACCGAAGACCTCTTTGGGAAAAGCGGTCTTCAGCAGACAGATACAGAATATAGCAGACATACTTAATTCTGAGAAGCAGATAAGGGAGCCAGAGATAGTCGACATGCTCTTGCCTAACCTGAAGAACGAGATTATTTTGATAGGCGGAAGGACAGGCAAGGGAGGCGGTATAAAAAGGATACCCATAAGAACAACCGCCACAGTGACAAAGTCCGGAAGAAGATTCACCATGAATGCGTTCGTAGTAGTCGGTAACGAGGATGGAATAGTCGGCATAGGCAAGGGTGGCTCCCCCGAGAGTAGGAACGCCATAAACAAGGCCATCAGGAACGGCAAGCTGAAGCTCACTATAGTCAAAAGGGGCTGTGGCAGCTGGGAGTGCGGTTGCGGGACTCAGCACTCGATACCCTACAAGACATCGGGAAGAAGCGGCTCTGTCAAGGTCAACTTGTTGCCAGCGCCAAAAGGAGTCGGGCTCGTCTGTCCAGACGAGGTCAAAAAGATATTCAGGCTTGCCGGCATAAGAGACATCTGGATTAAGAGCTTCGGCAACACCGGCATGAGGATAAACTTCATATCCGCCATCTACAACGCCCTGAAGAACCTGAACGCTTACAGCAGGTAGTTACCAGTAGGAAAATTCCCTGCCGTCATTCATTTTGGCGAAAATCTCAACATGGTCTGCGAAGCCCACGTCCCTCAGCTTCTGCATAAGCTGGCCTTCTATCTGGAAAACGCCTGCGGTGTCGCTCATCCCCACGAGTATCCTGATGGGCTTCTTCTTGCCGGCCGTGACCTCGACATTGTCGATAGCCATTGCCGAGAACTTATGGATGTCGGGTTTGGATATCCTGTATGGTATCCTTGCCCTGCCTTTGGTCATGTCAGTCCCGTCTGCGGTAGCTATAATCTTGGACTCCAGCGCGGTGGAATCGTACTCGCCTAGGTGACAAAGTACGCATTCCATTACAGCCGATTTCATCCGGGCAATCTTCCCGACCTGATTTTTGTACAGTATTTTCAGCAGCCTGTCGGCCAAGTCTTTGCTTATGATCAGGCCAAGCACGTCATGATGCTTCCTGGAGATGCTCACGCCGCTGTCGTGCAGGTAGGCGCTCATCATAAGGACAATCCTGACATCCTCCTCGTCCCCCGTGCCCTCCGTCACCACGTTGCCTAATATCCCTTTGGATTCAAGTATCCTGTAGATCTTCAAGGAGTTCATGGTGACGACCTTGGCGTGCACCCTTCCATGGTCGTTGAAGCCCATCCTTACTATCGAGACCTTGTTGGCCTGCTCAAGATAATTGTATATCTCCTCGTCCGTCGTAAGCAGGTTCCACAGATTCTTGCATTTCTTAAAACTTTTTATCTCGGCCTCTATCTGCTTGTCTATGTTAGACTCCAGGACCATTATTAACTGATTGGGTTCCAAAAGCTTAAAAATGGTATAGGCGGAACAATCTACAAAAAAAAACGAAAATTGTTCACCACCGAAAGGCTCTTAAAGACTACTTCTCAACATATAGGTTAGATAAACATGGCAGAACAACCAACTATACAGGACGATTTGAACACGGACTACAAGCCAGGTATCATGACCAAGCTTTTAGACAAAATTGGCGACCGGGGATTTGCTATAATGTTCGGTGCGACAACGACAATAAACACTTACGGAACCCTTGTCTTTGCTAAATTATATTTATACAACAACGATTTGCCGTCTGCTCTCATGATGACGATTGAGGCTGGAGGGGCCGCCTTGTCTGCTTATATGACACGGAAAACGCTAAGAAGCTATTTAAAAAACCGTAGAGATTTAAAAAACAAAGCCAATGACGAGTAAACACCTGTCGATAAACACGACCTGAAACTCACAGTAAACAGAATAATTAAAATTCATTAGAATCAGCTCACAGTTCAAACTATTTAAACCCTTTCCACAATAAATATTTTGATACACATGTCTTTTGAGTACAAAATCGAACTGATAAATGTTAAACCTTTTCAAGGCGAGTTAGAAAAAGTTCTTAATCAATACAGTAAAGAAGGCTGGGATGCTATACAGATAGTGGACAGAGGCTCTTGCCGTGTAAAAATCGACATAGGTACGATAAGAAGTATGGCTCACATGATATATCTAAGAAGAGAACAGCCAAACTATTCATAAAACTCACCGGAAATGAGCCGCCGATAGTTTTAAATGCGACGCACGCACCAATAATTCTTATAAGCTGTTTATGGACGAGGAAAGCAGGATAAGCTTCATCAAGATAGAGGATTTGGCAAAGGACACAAAGACAGCAAACATCGTTTCCAGGGTGTACGGCTTCTCCAGGATAATCGATTTCCAGAGGAAGGACGGCACTCCTGGCAGAGCAGTTAATGTCTACCTTAGCGACGGCACCGGCCTGACAAGACTGGTTCTGTGGGACAGGCAGGCCACGGCAGTGGAGGAAGGCAACATCAAAATAGGGGACATAATACAGATAGTCAACGGGACTGTCAGGGAAAGCACTTTTGGCACAGAGTTCGAGATAATTTTGGGCAAGTACACGTCTGTAAATCTGGTTGAGAACGGAGACTACAGCATCCCCACCGCGGAAGAGATAAACAAAAAGTTTTCCATGCCTTATATTCCAAGAACAGAAATAAGGGGTTTGGTGCCTGGCATATACGAGATATCTGGCACAGTAGTGCAAGTTGTAAGAGGGAGCAACCTATTCTACTCATGTTCCATGTGCGGCAGCAAGATGGTGAAGGAGGGGGATGTCCAAAAATGCCTTGAGCATGGCGACGTGCAGGGCGAGCCTGTTATAGTGTTCAACATAATACTGGATGATGGCACAGACAATGTTAGGATTGTGTTTTTTAGGAACGTGGCCGAAAAGGCATTGGAGACCCAGACAGAAACTTTTGCAAACATGAACGACGAGGAAAGACATACCCTGTTGAACGAAAGGCTTCTGGGAAAAGACATTGTGGTCGTGGGAAAAGTGCAGAAGAACGAGGCTTTTGAAAGGACAGAGGTGGTCGCACGCGATTTCAAAAATTTAAATCCTTCCGAGGAGAGTAAAAGATTACTGGAGATAATAGAAAGGTCAAATGTTTAAAGGGTGAGCAAGATAACCAAGAAGAGTTTCAATGTCGAGGATATTCCGGGGGTCGGCGAGAAGATAGCCGACAAGCTGCGGGAGATCGGCCTTACAGATCCCATGGCACTGGCAGTCAGCTCGCCCACAGAACTGGCGGCCATAGCCGAAATAGGGGAGACCCAGGCAGCCAAGATAATAAGCTATGTAAGGGAGGTACTGGACATCGGTTTTATCAGCGCGGACAAGATACTGGAGAGAAAGCAAAAGGCGCTTAGGTTAACCACCGGTTCCAAGGCGTTCGACAGCATACTTGCAGGCGGCATAGAGACACAGGCGATAACAGAGACATACGGCCAGTTCGGTGTATCAAAGAGCCAGCTTGCTTTCCAACTGGCGGTGAACGTGCAGCTTCCAATCGAAAAGGGAGGACTGGACAAGAACTGCCTTTTCATAGACAGCGAAGGGACGTTCAGCCCCAACAGGGTAATGTCAATGGCAATCACAAAGGGTCTGGATCCCGACAAGACTCTTAAGAACATTTTTGTAGCGAGGGCCTTCAACAGCGAGCACCAGACGCTGCTGGTGGAGAAGGCTCAGGAGATGATACAGGAAAAAAACATAGGCCTTATTATCATAGACAGCATCACCAGCCACTTCAGAGCGGACTACATAGGAAGAGGCGAGCTCGCAGGCAGGCAGCAGAAGCTCAACAGGCATCTGCACCAGCTCCAGAGGCTGGCCGACGCATACAACCTTGTCGTATACATCACAAATCAGGTGATGGCAAGGCCGGATGTCCTTTTTGGCGACCCGACCGCTCCCATAGGAGGTCACGTTCTGGGACACATGTCCAATGTAAGAATCTATCTCAGAAAAGGAAGGGAAGGAACTAGGATAGCGAGGATAGTCGATGCTCCAAACCTGATGGAAGCCGAGGCGATCTTCAAGGTCACCGAGAACGGGATAGAGGACGCAGAGCTCGACAAGCCTTCCAAGAAGAAGTAGA
>CAYJRO010000036.1:0-8151 GCA_964372425.1 uncultured archaeon | reverse complement strand
TTGAATGTAGAAAATCCCAGAGAAAGCAGTGCCGAGTTAACCATAGGATTAATAGTTCCCCCGGCAACATCGCCAGAAAACTATTCCATTGCGGTTTTGACTTATCTTCTAGGCGGCAGTTTTGAATCCAGACTCCAAAGACTTTTAAGCAGTAAAAAAGGTCTATGCTACGGCGTAAAAAGTGAGTATGATGGTACTGATAACAAAGGCTTGTTGACAGTGGAAGGGTTATTTGTTTCTTTGAAACAAGACATGGCACTTGATTATATTTTCCACGAGTTTCAAAAGTTAAGGACAGAAAAAATAAAAAAGCTTGAGCTAGAGAGGTTTAAGCATAAGTTAAAGTTTGACATAGCAATAACGATACAAGACAACCAGAATCGTGCCGACGCTATAGAGGAAAGATGGCATGAAAATAAAACGCCAGAAACTTATATGGAAAAAATAGCCGAAGTAACTCCTGAAATGCTGTTTGAAGCAGCGAACAAATATCTTCCAGAAAGCAGGGAAGATGGAAAATACGTTCTTCTCATAAGAGACCCTCTTAAAACGCCTACAAGACAATAGACAGCATTCAAAATGACTTGTAAACCTCATAAGGCGTCTTTACAAGCTTAACATTGGCATCTTTCAACGAGCTTATCTTTGACTTGGCTGTACCGACATTACCATGAATTATTGCCCCCGCGTGTCCCATTGCCTTGCCTTCAGGTGCAGACAACACGGCTATGTATGCGATAACTTTCTTTGAAACATTTTCGTTTATGAATTCAGCTGAGTTCTCTTCCTGGTTCACGCCTATCTCGCCTATCATCACAATATTCTCTGTCTCATCATCCTCTTCAAACAGCTTCAAAATGTCTATGAAATTCGTCCCGGCTATCTTGTCGCCGCCAATGCCGACTACAGTGCTCTGGCCGATGCCATGCTTGGTCAAGCTGGTGACGACTTCGTATGTGAGGGTGCCTGACCTTGAGACAATTCCCACCTTGCCCTCCTTCACGATGTTGTTTGGTATGATTCCGAGCTTGCTTTTTCCGACAGAAATCAATCCTGGTGTGTTGGGGCCTACGACTGTCAGTTTCTTCTTCCTAGCAGCAGCTACAACTTCCAGCATGTCGTGAACAGGCATGCCTTCTGTAATGATGACTGTGTTCAAATTGTTCTCCAAGGCTTCCAATGCTGCGGACTTTGTGAATTTCGCTGGAACGAATATTATCGACCAGTCGGCTTCGTGCTCAGTCAGGACTTCCTTCACTGAATTTAACACAGGAACGCCGTGAACTTCCTCGCCTGCCTTTCCCGGAGTCACGCCAGCCACTATTTTTGTGCCATATATTTTCATCAATGCCGTGTGGAACTTCCCATGGTTGCCTGTTATTCCCTGTACTATGGCCTTCGTGCCCTTGTCTATCAGTATCGACACTTGCTCACAATTAATTGTATACAAAGCACAAATTAAAAATAATGTCCAGACTAGGCAAAGTCCTTGAGGAGATGCTGCCGAAGAACAAGAAGAACCTGATTGCTGTCTCCAGTAGCAAGTTCGTTTCCTCTCACGGTTCCAGCATACACGAAATCATCTGGCAGCCTTATGTGCTGGCCCTAGGCGGCAATGTCGTGCTGATAGGCATACTGAAGTTCCTGTGGGACATCGTGAGCTCGTGGTTCCAGAGGCTGGGCGGAAGGGTGTCAGACCAGATAGGCAGGAAGACCACGCTGATACTTGCATCACTGCTGGTGATAGCTTCCATATGGCTTTACATGAAGGCCGAGACTTTCAGCGCCACGTTTCTCAATGTAGAGATACCCCAGTTTATCTTATTGTTCCCCGCCATAACGCTCCTGGCCCTGGCCTTTTCCTTCAGCGACCCGGCTGCGGAATCTATAGTGGCTGAGTCTGTCGGGCTGTTCGAAAAGGGCAAGGGCTATGCCTTCTACTTCATGATAATATTCCTTCCTGCGCTTTACATATCGGTGATAGCAGGCTATCTCGTAGGGACACTGGGCTTCCATTTGGTCTGGAAGAGCATATTGTTCTTGGAAGTGGCAGCGTTGATAATAGCTTTGTTCTTCGTAAAGGAGACACTGGTAGGAAGGATTAGGAGCGAGCTGAGCTCGATTTTCTCCCCGCTGAGCAAATGGATAAGGATGCCCAAACGGCTGAGGCTGTTCACGGTAGCATCCACATTCGACAGGCTCGGGTGGAACCTGTGGGTAGGCATAATGTTCGGCATGCTGATAAAGACATACGAGCTGACACCGCTGCATCTGGGAATACTGGGCGCGATTTTGTTCGGCACGATTTCCTTCGTGCAGATACCTATAGGAAGGATGATAGACAAGGTGGGTGAAAAGCTTTTCCTTATATTATCGGAGCTCTGCATCTTCCTGGCCATCATAAGCCTCATGGGCTCAAGGAGCTTCCTCCAGTTCATGTTCTCGTATTTCCTAGTGGGGTTAGCAGGAGCCGCCTGGCTGCCGGCTTTCGGCACATACATCACAAGAAGCACCACAGCCATCGAAAGGGGGAAGGTTTTCGGGGACATCAATGCCATAAGGGGGGTGATAGCCTCTCCAGCGCCTATCGTAGGAAGCATAATGTTCTATCTAATAGGTTTCGACGCGCCGCTGACAGCCGGTCTGTTCATGATAACTGCAGCTTTGTTGCTGCTTCTGGGTGTCAAGAGGAAATCGCACAAAAGAAAACCGCGTTTCAGATGGCATTCAATATTTTAACAGCATCTTCCACAGATTCTACAAAGCCTATCCCATTCTTCTTTAGAATCTCCTTTGCCTGAGGCTCGTTTGTACCTATGATTCTAATCACCATGGGAATCTTCAGGTCGTGTTCATTCTTGTAATCTGTAATTGCCTGCGCTATCTCGTCGCATCTGGTTATGCCTCCGAAGATGTTGAAGAAGACCTTCTTTGGCTTGCGCTTGTCTATTATTTCCATAGCACATTTCATCCTTTCCACGCTGGTGCCGCCCCCGGCATCCAGGAAAAAGGCAGGCTCCATGCCATTCAGCTTGATAAGATCCATGGTGGCCATCACCAGACCGGCGCCCACACCCACTATTCCAACATCCCCTTCCAGATCCACGAAGTGAAGGTCGCATTCCCACGCCTTTCTTTCAAAATCATTCATCTGGCCCTTCCTTTTCTCCATGAATTCCTTGTGCCTGAACAGGGCATTGTCGTCCACGATCATCTTGGAGTCCAATGCCATTAGCTTGCCACTGCTTTCCACCAGGGGATTTATCTCCACTAGGTCGGCGTCCATCGCTTTCATTATTTTGTACAGAACCAGTGCTACATCCGACACCTTTTTATAATACTTCAGGCCTTTCCTTATAGAATTCTCGTCATCAACAAAGAACCTGATAATCTTCTCCGGGCTCGCCTTGGCCAGCTCTTCTATGTCTATGCCTCCCTCGGACGAAAAGATGCAAACTATCCTCTTTTCAAACGTGTCCAATGCAAGTGAAAGGTACATCTCCCTGTCTATCTTGACCTTCTCCTCTACCAGCAGATAGCTAACCGTCTCGCCGCCCACATCTTTACCAAACATGGAACCAGCTTCATTTTTCAGGCTAGCCGCATCTACCATCTTTATCAGTCCAGACTTCTTCCTCTTGCCAGACAGCACCTGTGCTTTTATCACGCATTCCTTGAAGTCTATTTTCAACAAGTCCCCGATATTTTCCACAAGATAGCTCCTAGGCACCTGTATGCCATGCTCGCTGAATATTTTCTTGCCCTCGAACTCTCTCAGCTTCATTGATTATCTTTTGGATTGGCCAAGATTTAACTTAAGAAAAATGCAATAAATTTTTGTGAAGCAGAGTAACCCCGCAGTCAGCAAGGAAGGCAAAACGGCAATAGTGACTTTAAACAGGCCTGACAAATTGAACGCTTTGGATTTCGAGACTCTTAAGAGCTTTTATCATACAATCAAGAAAATAGAGCACGACCAGGATGTAAGATGTCTCATCATCACGGGTGCTGGAGACAAGGCTTTCTGTGCCGGAGTTGATCTGAAGGATCTTAACAGTCTGAAAGACGACAAGGATGTCAGGAAGTTTGTAGATATGGTTCACCACATATGCTTTGAGCTGGAAAAGATGGACAAGCCTGTGATAGCTGCGGTTAACGGCTACTGCCTTGGAGGCGGTTGCGAGGTGGCAATGTCGTGCGATATAAGGATAGCCAGCGACGACGCGATGTTCAGCCAGCCTGAGGTGAAGGTTGGAATAATTCCTGGTGCAGGTGGCACGCAGAGGCTGCCTATGCTTGTGGGGTTGGCAAAAGCCAAGGAGATGATTTTCACAGGGGAGATGATAAATGCTGACGAGGCGTTGTGCATAGGACTGGTGAACAAGGTGGTCATCAAGGAAGACTTGTTGAAGGAAGCGAAAATACTTGCCAGCAAGATAAATGGAAACAGCCACAATGCCGTAAAGCTGGTCAAAAGGGTATTGAATGGCAGCTTCAAGGCTACTGGCTACACTTTGGAAAGGAGCGCTTTTGTGAGATGCTTCCACCATCCGGATCAGAAGGAAGGGATGGATGCTTTCCTGAAGAAGAGGAAGCCCAGGTTTAGGTGAACAATATTTAAAGATATTACTGTATAGTGTAATTTAGTGTGGATAAAATGAGTGGGTTGACTAATAGACTAAAGTTTGTGGGAGCCTTTGTTTATGAAGCGTTTAAAAGTCCTTTAACCGATTCTGTGTTTTACTTTGACGATAATGGAAATTTATTGAATTGTGTGAAAAGATATAACGGTAAAGGAGAAATTGTTTACGAGGGGAAATTTTTTGGACAGTGATAAATGAATGGTGTCTTACAAGGAAGCATTGTTTGCAGTGCTCAACAGCCCGTCCAGGAAAAAGATTATCAAGTACATGGACAGAAGAAAGGACGTGTCTGAAGGCTATCTTTTTGTTGTTTCTGAATATAGCGAAAGGAGCCTGAAGAAGAGTCTTGACAAGATGGAAGTATTAGGAATCATACACCATATCTACGTCAATGCACAATCAGGCGTGGAGCCTAGATACTCCCTGACAGCTTTCGGAAAAGAGATAGCCAGAGCTGTGCGTCATGTAAGTGAGGACCCCTAAGCCAAAGAAAGTCATCATAAATGGTTTCTGGTAAGGTTTAAAAATTCAACTTACCAATTTTAAATCGGTAAGAATTATGGAAGAGCCGTTTTCTGAAGAAGAGGTTAGAATATTGGAGCGGAAGTTGGTGGTATTCAAAGAACGATACAGTATAAATGATGTAAAATTCGAAGCTTACATAAACGAGGATAAAGAAGTCTGGACGCGCATGTACGTGGATTTTGTCGATGGAGGGCAGATATCTGAAGATCGAATGATTTTTCCTCTGTATAAGCCAAAGCCAGAAGACTATTCACAATTTCCCGATACGCTGGGAAACAGCGGCCTGCTCAATGACAAAGGTCATACAACATCTGTAAAATCGACACCGCAGTCAGAAAGGTTCATGTTTAATTACGATATAAATCCTAACGACTTGAACAAGCTGTTTGATACACAGAACAATATTCGTCTTAAATTTGGCAAAGCCACGGTTCATCTGAGCACAAAGGCTATCTGGAACATCAAGGAAACAATTGCTTTGGAAAGCCTGGGAATAGCGTCGCCCAACGAGCTTCTGAGAAGATATTTGACTAGGTAAATTAAGGTTTAAGAATTTAACTGCCGTTCTACTAATTATGTTTAGAGAACTAGAGGGAGCATTGTACGGGAAGGTGAATGATTTGGAGCCAGTTTATATTGTGGACGCGGCCAGAAGTCCCATTGGCAAGTTCTGGGGCTCGCTTTCAGGCTATTCTGCGACACAGATTGGTGCGGAGGTGGTTAAGGAGCTTGTAAGAAGGACTGGAATAAAAGGGGAGGACGTTGGCGAGCTTATAACAGGAATAGTGTTGTCGGCAGGAGTGGGACAGAACCCCGCCAAGCAAGTAGTAGTACGCTCAGGTCTGCCTAACGATATACCTACATTGAACATAAACAGGGTGTGCGCTTCAGGCTTGGATGCCATAGACAACGGTACTTTGAAGATTGCTTCTGGCAGGGCGGACTTGATTATAGCGGGCGGCATAGAAAGCATGAGCAATGTTCCTTATGTGTTGAAAGAAATCAGGGATGTCCATAAGATTGGAGATACTTATTTGAGTGAACTTGCTGAGAAGCTTAGACAATCAGGAAAGGATTTGGGCAATATCAAAGTCACAGACGAGATGATTAGTTCCGGTCTGTGGGACTGCTATGTGGACATGCACATGGGGACTCTTGCAGAGAAGATAGGGGAGAAATACCAGATATCAAGGGAGGAGCAGGACAGGTTAGCTTATGAAAGCCACATGAAAGCCGCCAAAGCTACAGACGATGGAAAGTTCAAGAAAGAGATTGTTCCTATAAAGTTGGCCGATGGAAGAGTATTCGAAGCAGACGAAGGCATAAGGAAGGATAGCAGTCTGGAAAAATTGGCCGGGCTCAAGCCATATTTCAGGCAAGACGGCACTGTCACAGCAGGAAACGCTTCCCAGCTGAGCGACGGCGCCTCTTTCGTAGTGCTTATGTCCGAGGCTAAGATGAACGAATATGGCCTGAAACCTCTGGCAAGAATAGAAGGATATTCTGCGTCCGGAAACGATCCCAGCTGGTACGGCCTGGCCCCGACATCTGCTGTGGGAAAAGTTTTGCAGAAGACAGGCCACAGTTTGAACGATGTCGATTTGATAGAATTGAACGAGGCTTTTTGCGTGCAGGCTCTGGGCGTGGTTAAAGAGCTGGGAATAGACTTGAACAAGCTGAATGTGAACGGCGGTGCTACGGCTTTGGGGCATCCTATCGGCGCGACAGGGGCTAGGATTCTAACGACTTTGGTCTATGCAATGCATGACAGGAACAAGGATTTGGGCTTGGCTACACTTTGTCATGGCGGCGGCGGGGCTGCCGCTATGGTCGTCAGAAGAGCCTAGAACTATCTGTAAGCTTTCTTTCTGTGTTCAAAAGTATGGAAGACTACTGTGCTGTCTTTTATCTCGTATAATAGTCTGTGTTTACCTACCCGTTCGCTAAGAAAGTCTCGTCAATCTCTTTGGAAAGTTTGAATCTCATTCGTATCTCTTTTTCAGTTCTTTCATGGACTTGAAGGAAATTACCCTGCCTTTTCTGACGTCTTCCCTAGACCTCTTTATGCTTTTCACAAGCTCTTTGTTGCTCATTATATCGATGGTCTCCTTTACGGACTCCACGTCGAACACTTTGGATCTAATTGCCTCTTTTGCCAGTTCCTGCAGGTTCTTGTAACCGTGTTTGTAGGCGTATTTTTCCGCTTCCTTCCTCAGTTCTTCTGGTAGCCTTAAGTTTATCTGAGACATATGGTATTATTTGGTATCTTCTGGTATTTAAAGTTTTTTATAACTGTTACAGCTGTAACATAGTCCAAACAAAAGTAATCTAAAAGAAAGCCGAAACTATAACTATGGCTAAAGTTGCAATAATCGGTCCCGGTACAATGGGTACAGGAATAGCCCAAATAGCCGCACAGGCAGGCTACGACATTGTTCTGATTGACGATACGGAAGACGGGATGAAGCGCGGTATCGAAAAACTGAATCACAATTTGTCCAAAGCTGTTGAAAAAGGAAAGATGACTGAAGACGACAGGAAAAAAACCCTGGGCAGGACAAAATTCTCTCTAGATTACCAGGATGTCGGGGGAGCAGAAATGATTATAGAAGCCGTTTTTGAATCAGCTGAAGTTAAGAAGAAAGTCTTTCAGAAGATAGACGATGTGGCCAGAAGCGATTCTGTAATAGCCACCAACACCTCTTCCATTTCAATAGATGATCTGGCTTCTGTATTGAAAGACAAGTCCAGGTTCATCGGCATGCATTTCTTCAACCCCGTGCCTGTCATGAAATTAGTGGAGATAGTCAGGGGCAGCAAGACATCAGATGACACATTCAACAGAGCAAAGGCCTTTGCTGAAAGCCTGGGTAAGACAGTTGTCGCTGTGAAGAACTCGCCGGGATTCATCTCCAACAGGATTCTCATGATCTTCATCAACGAGGCAATCAAGGCATTGGAGGAAGGAGTTGCAAGTAAGGAG
>CAYJRO010000035.1:1255-8166 GCA_964372425.1 uncultured archaeon | reverse complement strand
ATTTCCTTTACCGCTAGCTAATAATTAGCTTCTTTTTAATAATTTATCTATTGAAGCTTTTCTTAAATCTGAGCTTCTGTGCAAGCTAGTCAACCTGCTACCACATAAACTTGCAAAATTACAAATAGTCGGTATAGCAACGAAATGAAGGATTTTCATGGGTCTGATTTCGTGCTTTAGCCTTTTAATCTTGAGAAGTCTCGCTTGTTTGAGCCACGGCTAGACTCGCTACTAGAATCGGTTTCACAGCGGTCGTTCTGGTTCCCACACTTCCAGCTTCCGGTTTACTGTATCATCATGAAGCCTTGGTTCGAGCACGAAGTCTACTTGATGCCCATCGAGAACATCTTCGGGATGATGCAACTGGCGGAAGGAGGCGGTCAACCGACGGAAAACCCGATCAGACTTCCCATGCTAGTCAAAACTGTCATCCCCCTGATGATCTTGTTGCACGACTCTGACACCAGCACGAATTACAGATCACTGAAGTTGATGTTCAAAGCTAGTAGGATGACCAGCTTCCCTCCTCGTAGGAACGTGTGAGAAAGAACTTGTCTAATGTGGTGGTGGATCTATATCCATAGAAAATGGGTGCCTGTGCCTGAAACTGAGCTGGAATTTTGGCAGGAGGTGGAGGAGAACAACGTAACTTATGTTTATGCCGAGCCTTCCATTTCCTATTTACAAAACAACGACGGGGTAGAAGCTGTTCAAAAGAATGCTTTCATAGAGATGTGCAGAATAATACAATAGATGTGACTTACTGTTGGGTAAACTAAACGTGTCGGTAGTATATGTATGAATTTGCGTCTTGTAAATCTAGCTCAAAACGTGTCGGTAGACATTGGCTACTCGTAAGGCACATTTTTCCCAACTGTGGCCACTTTCTACAGTAAATCGTGCTTCTCTTGCGAGTTTCGCGGCGTATGTCCTGTTCCTTAATAGCCTAAGGACAGCATTTGCTATCTCTATTGGCTTCTCGGGTTCTACCAAGATACCGTTCCTGCCATTCTCAATAAGGTCTGGTATTCCTCCTACTCTAGTTGCGACAACTGGCAGACCACAAGCCATGGCTTCCAATACAACGTTGGGGGTACCCTCAGCTATGGAAGGCAGGACAAAAATCTGGTATCTATTCATTATGCGTGCAACCTTCTCGTGGCTTACAATACCGTGGGTGAATATTCGTAGCCTATTTCTACTTGCGAATTCCTGTACTGCTGCTCGCATAGGTCCAGTACCATAGATATGTAATTCTGTGCCGGGTATGTCGGTCGAGATGAGACGAAAGGCCTCTAAAAGGTCCGTCACGCCTTTATTTTCCGAAAGATGGCCAACAAACAGAAGAGAATTTCTAATCTTCTTGGCTGTGGTATGATGGAATAAATGTTTGTCCACACCATTTGGTATGTTATGACCTATTGTTCTCTTTATTCCAGCTTTTTTTACCAAGTCAAGCAGCCAAGACCCGTTAGCAATTATGTCGTCACATTTGCTAAAGGTGTATCTATATAGCGGGCGTAACATCGAGAAGTAGGGTTCGTCATTAATTCTGGTATACCTAAGATGGACAACTACAGGTTTTCGTATTATCTTCTTGGTCGCACATGCAATCAACCCGGTTGGAATAGAGAAGTTTGCATGAATAACATCGAAGTCGATTTGAGAGTCTAATGTCAGTATCCTCCTAAGACAATGTGCGAAGAATAATATTATTGGGATATGAAACATCTTTTTCAGACTTATGTCAAGCACTAGTTCACCATAGCCAACGCTCTTCCAGCCCTGTTTTCCGTATTTGAATCTGAATACTTTAACGCCGTCTATCTGCTCAAACTCCTTGCTACCGCGATAAAATGGGGAGATGACAAACACCCGATGATTCAGCTTGACTAGATGCTTGGCCAGATTGTGAATGAATATTCCTGAGTAATCGCCCTTCCATCTCGGATAAGACGTTGTTACCATACAGATTTTCAAACCCATAAATTGTATTTCTGTAACGTAAGCCTTTATTTCTTCAGGGTTGGCGTTCTGCCTCTGCTCTTTGTGACTTTGAAGAACATGTAAACTGTCAGGAGAGATGGCCAGAAGGCCGCTGGAAAGAAATGCTCTTTTACGACCCGGAATTTTCTCTTAACAAAACCCCTAGCTATTTTAACGTCAAAGAACCAGTGGTGTTCATATTCATGAAACTTTATTGGATTAATACCGAAAAGTATTTTCAGCCTTTGCAGAAGATTGATTTCATTTGGAAAGATTATAATAGCGATACCATTCGGCTTCAGAACTCTGTTTATCTCACCTGCTACATCATTTATATGGAACAGGTGCTCCAGTACTTCCGTGCAAACTACTATGTCGAATGAATTGGAAGGAAAAGGCGGTGAAGGCTTCCTGTTGAGGTCGCGTACTATGATGTTCGTGTTGTTATTAAATTTGGTGAAATCTAGACCAGTATAATCGTAACATTCGCCAAGCAAATCTTTCAAATGGCACTTTAAGCAACCTATATCTAGAACCTTTCCCTTTTTGTCCCCTATGATATTTCTGACCCTGTTCATCCGTCTTACATGAGAATAAGCTTCAAATTCAGGTAGGGCATTTTATCACTTTATATTGTTCGGTAATAATTTACTTATTTAGGATTTAAACCTGTTTTCTTGTTGAGGACATTGGGCATTTGATATCATAATTTAACTCTTAATCAATTATAATAAGATTATTTTATCGTTATTGGGGGAAAAGGATAGTTATGAAAATGGTGGCAATAATGCCGGCCTACAACGAAGAAGGCAAGATAGGCATGACTGTTAGGAGAACCGTTCCTTATGTAGATAAGGTGGTTGTAATAGATGATTGTTCTGGTGACAATACTTCCGTGGAAGCTAGGAAAAACGGTGCTGTTGTAATCTGCCACAAAAGCAATTTGGGTGCGGGTGCGGCGATAAGGACCGGTATGAGGTATGCCACTGAAAACGGCTATGGTATATGTGTTGTGCTTGGTGGTGACAATCAGGACAACCCAGCCGAAATACCTTCCCTAACCAAAGAAATAGAATCTGGCAGATGCGATTTCGTTCAGGGTTCAAGATATCTGAAAAACAGAAGTATACTGTCGCTCTTCAGAAAAGGCAGGATGCCGCTGTTCAAAAGCATTGCTACCAGGATATACACGCTGTTTTTCAGGCTTGTATCAGGCTATCCTGTGACGGATGCCTCGAATGGCTTTAGGGCTTTCAAGACTGTGCTGTATAAAGAAATCGACCTAGATAAGACGTGGCTTAACAGGTATGAGCTGGAGCCTTATTTCATGCTTAAAGTAATCAAATGTGGTTATAAATTTAAAGAGGTGTCAGTGACCAAAAAATATGATGTTGTGAGAGGCTACACAAAGATGAAGCCTTTGGTCGACTGGTTCAGGATAACAAAACCTCTGATAAAGGAGTTGTTGGGTCTATGAATGGAATTGGACTGATTGGCCTTGGCAAGTGGGGAGCGAACTATCTCAGAGTATTCAACGGGCTTCCCAACTCCAATGTGGTCTTCTGCTCCGATTTGGTGAAATCTGCCCTTGAAGAGATAAAGAGGAAGAACAAGGACATGAAAGTAACGAATGATTACGGGGAAATTTTGGAAGACGGTAACGTGGACGCTGTTGTAGTCTCAACGCCATCTTCTACCCATTATAAAATCGTCAAGGACTGCCTTAAGGCGGGAAAGGACGTCTTGGTCGAGAAGCCTTTCGTTCTGGACTCGGAGGAGGGTGAGGAATTGGCAGAGCTGGCGGAAAAGGAGAAAAGGATACTCATGGTGGGACACACTTTCCTTTACAACCCTGCTGTCACAAAGCTGAAGGAGTACATTTCTACGGGATTCCTGGGGAAAGTCCACTATCTATACTTCACTAGGACAGGCCTGGGACCCATAAGGAAGGATGTGAACGCCATGTGGGACCTGGCTCCGCATGACATATCGATGCTTCTTTACTTCGTTGGAAATTCCCTTTTGGAAGCTGTGGCTGTGGGACAGTCCTACCTGCAGGAGGGCGTGGAGGATGTCGTATTTTTGACCTTGAAGCTGGAGGATGATGTGTTGGCAAATGTCCATGTGAGCTGGCTCGACCCGTATAAGATAAGAAAAGTCACTGTTGTGGGGAGCGAACGCATGGTAATGTTTGACGATGTGAATAGGATCGAACCTATCAGGATTTTCAACAAGGGCGTGGAAAAGTACGGGGAGAAGGCCTATGGCGAGTTCGGTGCATTCCAGCTGGCAATAAGGGACGGCGATGTTGTCATACCTAAGGTGGATACGTCTGAGCCTTTGAGAAACCAGTGCGTGCATTTCCTGGAATGTTTGGAGAAGAGGACCAAGCCTCTGACCAATGGCGAAGGCGCTGTAGGTGTCGTGAAGGTATTAGAGGCCGCTCAGGAATCTTTGAAAAGCGGGAAGGCGGTGAGGATAGGATGAAGTTCCCCGAATGGGTAAATGTTGGGAAGAATTGTATGATAGAGAAGAATGTAGTCATGGGCTACAAGCCTGCCAGAAAGATAGCCAGCCTCGAGACGGTGGTGGGAGACAACGCCAAGATAAGGAGTGGTACGATAATTTATGCCGGAACGAAAATCGGCAGTGGGTTGGAAACAGGCCACAATATTGTAATCAGGGAGGAAAACGTAATCGGCAACAACTTCAACATCTGGACCAATTCGATAGTCGATTATGGCTGCAAGATAGGCAACGGCGTGAAGATACATTCTAACTGCTACATAGCACAGTTCACTACTCTGGAGGATGATGTGTTCTTTGCGCCCGGCGTTATAGTGGCTAATGACATGTATCCTGGCACTAAAATAGGCAAAGATGCTATGAAAGGCCCCACTGTGAAACGCGGAGCCCAGATAGGATGCAACGTGACTCTGCTTCCTGCGGTGACCATTGGAGAAAGGACGCTCGTGGGAGCTGGCAGCGTCGTCACTAAAAGTGTGCCTAAAGAAGTTGTGGTCTTCGGAAACCCGGCCAGGATAGCCAAGTCTATACACGACTTGGAAGGCGGGCCGTATGAAAGGTAGTCTGGTGCGTGATAATGGTAATTCATCTTGTGGATTTGAATAGGCAGTATATGTCAATAAAGAAAAGTATTGACTCCGCCATAGACGGCGTTCTGAACAGCGGCCATTTTATATTGGGCGATAATGTAGAATTGTTTGAGAAGGAATTTGCAAAATATTGCGGTGTAAAACATGCTGTGGCGCTCAATTCGGGCACCGATGCTCTGTTGTTCTCGCTGAAATCTTTGGGTATAGGAAACGGCGATGAGGTGATAACTGCTGCGAACACTTTCGTAGCCACAGTGAATGCCATAACTTTGGTCGGAGCCAAACCTGTTTTGGTAGATGTAAACAAGGAGAATTATAACATTGATGTGGAACAGCTGAAATACAAGATAACGGATAAAACGAAGGCCATAATTCCCGTACATATGTACGGACAGATGTGTGACATGAATCCCATACTTAAGCTTGCAAAGAAACATGGTTTGAGGGTCATAGAGGACGCCTGTCAAGCACACGGAGCAGAATACAAGGGTCAGAGGACCGGGTCTTTCGGCGACTTGGCATGTTTCAGTTTTTACCCCTCCAAGAATCTGGGTGCTTACGGGGACGGCGGTATGGCGACTACAGATAGCGGCGGTTTGGCCGAGAAATTGAAGTTGTTGAGAAATTACGGACAGCGGGCAAAGTATTATCACGATGTAATAGGATGGAACAGCAGGCTTGACGAGATACAGGCGGCCATACTCAGGGTCAAGCTGGGGCATTTGGAGAAATGGATAGAATGCAGGGGGCTGGCCGCCGAAAGGTACGACACGGCTTTGGCGGATATTGATGAAATTGTCGTTCCTGTAAAGATGAAGAACAGCAGGCATGTCTATTATCTCTATGTCGTAAGATGTGAGAGGCGCGACGGGTTGCAAACTTCCTTGAAGTCTAACGGTATAGAAACTGGAATACACTATCCTGTGCCTATACATATGCAGAAAGCCTACCTTTTCCTAGGTTATAATGAAGGTTCTTTCCCTGTCGCAGAAAAGGCCGCCAAGGATATTCTTTCCATACCGATGTTCCCAGAGATTAGGGCTTCGGAGATAAAGCTGGTCGTAGATTCTATAAGGAAGTATTATGCGTCTGGTAGCTGAGTTTATTGAATTTTAACTTGATGTTTTGCTTCTATACCACTTTACATAGTTTTTGACTCCGTCTACAATATTAACTTTCGGCCTCCATCCTAGAAGTTTTTTGGCTTTCGAAGCGTCGGCCAGGGTCTTTTCTGCGTCGCCTTTCTCTTTAGGAAAATTTCCTGTGACAGCCTTCTTGCCGACCTCCTTCTCCAGCAGCAACAAGAGTTCCTTTATAGAAATGTTGTTGCCTCCGCCGACGTTGATTGTTTCTCCTGCCACATCTTTTTCTGCCGCAAGTATCGTGGCCGAAACCACGTCTGACACATAAGTGAAGTCTCTTGTCTGCTCGCCGCTCCCGTAAACCCGTATGCCCCTGCCGGCGACTATGCTGGACGTGAATCTTGCTATGGCCATGTCTGGCCTCTGCCTCGGACCGTACACGGTAAAGTACCTGAGGTTGACAGTAGGGGAGCCGTAGCTCTTGTTATATAGCTGGCACAGGTTCTCTGCCGCAAGCTTTGTCACGCCGTAGGGCGATATCGGTCTTAGGACGGAATCTTCCCTCATAGGAGTAGGCACGTTGCCGTACACCGATGACGATGAGGCATAGACTATCCTCTTTACACTGGAATTTTTCAATTGCTCCAGCAGATGCTGCGTGGCAAGTATGTTGTTCCTGACATAAATGTTGAACATCTTGCCCCAGCTGGCGCGAACTCCAGGCTGT
>CAYJRO010000035.1:0-1245 GCA_964372425.1 uncultured archaeon | reverse complement strand
CCGCCAGATGGAAGACGTAATCTGCCCCCCTGGAAATCTTGGCCATGTCCAGCTTGAGAATGTCTGACCTGATTAGCTCGAAGCTATTGTCATCCAGCGCTTCCCTTATGTTGTCCTCCTTGATTTTTGGCGGATAATAGTCTGTGAAAGAGTCTACGCCTATGACCCTATATCCCTTCGCCAGCAGCGCCTCTGTTAGGTGCGAGCCTATGAACCCCGCGCACCCTGTTACTATCGCCTTCATCTAGCTCAGGCTCCTGTACCATTCCATCGTCCTTACAAGGCCTTCCTCCAATTTTATATTGGGATTGTAATCCAGCAGCCTCTTTGCCTTTGACAGATCGGGACATCTCCTCCTGGGGTCGTCCTGCGGGAGCTTCTCAAATGCTATGTTCGGCTTTGCTCCTGCAAGCCTTGTGACAAGTTTCGCCAGATCAATTATCGAAATCTCCTCGCCGCTGCCTATGTTCACGACTTCGCCGTCCAGGCCCGGCTTTAGCAGCAGCTTCAACAATCCTTCTATCTGGTCGGTTATGTAGCAGAAGCTCCTTGTCTGACTGCCGTCGCCGTATACGGTAATCGGCTTGCCGTTCAATGCTTGGTGGACAAACTTGATGAGCGCCCTGCCGTACTGCGATGTGGATTTCACGTCCAGCCTCGGGCCGTATGTGTTGAATATCCTTGCTATCTTGACAGATATCCTGTGTTTCTGGAAGTAGGAGTAGCAATATGCCTCTGCGACACGCTTGCCCTCGTCGTACATGGACCTCGGCCCGTAGGAGTTGACGTTACCCTTGTAGTCCTCTGGCGTCGGAACCTTCTCCGAGTCGCCGTACACCTCTGATGTTGATGCCAGCAGAAAGCCCTTCGCCTTGTTTTTCCTTGCGAGCTCCAGCATGTTCTTCGTCCCGATGGCATTCGTGTCAAGCGTCTCTATCGGATATTTCTGGTATACCGGAGGAGAAGCTAGGCAGGCCATGTGAACAATGTAATCCACCTTTTTGTTGATAGAAAAACTGCAAACGTCTTCATTTATGAACTTAAAGCTCTTGCTGCCTGCAAACTGCCTTATGTTTTTTCTGGAGCCGGATTTCAGGTTGTCCAGGCAGATCACTTTTGCGCCGAAGCTGTCAAGGACGTCGCAAAACCACGAGCCAAGAAACCCCGCGCCTCCTGTGACCAAGAACGTGTTTCCTTTTATTGATTTTTCCAAACCTAGCAAATTCTGCTTGATGGCCTCTACGT
>CAYJRO010000034.1:0-8204 GCA_964372425.1 uncultured archaeon | reverse complement strand
CTTTTGCCTGCAATGTGGACAGGGAATTGATGGGCTTTATCATAGGATTTCTACGGAGCAGATTATACTAAATATCCTAAATACGTTGCTGAAATGTCAGAGGATTTTAAAAAGTATACGGAGTTCTTAGATATGGTAGATAATTTAGCTAAAGAACGAGGGGTATATGAGTAGAATCTATAACAAGTTTATTTACTGTTAACCGCTTTTATTAGCAGCTTCCTTTTTAACCTTCAGCTCCTTCAACTCAATGTCCACCCTAATCATCTCCTGCTTATAGCCAGCTACCATCCTCTCGAAGGTCTGGCTGTCAATAACACGACTGAAGTACTCCTTCTCTGCTTTCTTTATAGATTCCTCCATGCTCTTCCGCTTAAGTTCCAGCTGATGGATTCTTTTCTTGGGTAGCATCATGCCCCTGTAGACGACGAAATAAAAGGACGCCACAAGCCCCACTGTAAGTGCAAAATAGCGCATGGCATCCACCCCGCTCAGCAGCGGCTTTTCCAGCACCTTTACAGTTATGCTTCCTATGCTCCTGTTGTTATAGAAGATGTCAACGAAGTACACTCCCGGCTTTGTGTCTGCTTTAATCATGTTACCGTAAATGCCGTCATTGGCTTTATTATCATCGTGCTGACCGTCGTCATATAGATCCGCTTCGAAAAAGTCCGACCTGGTTTTCAGCTGGGCGCCAAGTATGGGGTCGCCGAAGCTGCCGTGGAGGTTGTACCTGATTGTAAATAACCTGCCTTGCTCTACTTCCTGTGTGGGGATGAGCACGGTGCCTTGGGAAGCTGCCAGCGGTATAATCAGCATTAAAAACAGCAAAGCTGCGAAAAACCTCATGAAATAGTTTTTTGTGAGGCTAACATTTAACCTTTAGAAACTGCAAAATTATTGATTGTGAGACATTTTGGGGAAGCTGGATGACAAGGTTGCTATAATAACAGGTTCTAGCGGGAGCATAGGAAAGGAAACGGCCTTGGAGTTTGCAAGAGAGGGGGCGGATGTCGTTGTCCATTATAGATCTGATAAAAAGGAAGCCTTGAACGTTGTAGATGAGATTCAAAAACTTGGCAGGAACGCCTTTGCTACAAAAATAGACTTTTCTGATGAAAACGGCGTGGAAAAGAAAATCAGGAACATGGTCGGAGAGACTGTTAAGAAATTCAAGAAAATAGACATCCTGGTGAACCTGGCCGGCTATTATGCGGAAGGTGTATGGAACAAGCACTGTCTAGATTATGATTCAAAAGGACTGTACGATATTCTGAAAGTCGATACCGTAGGAACATTCCTGATGGTAAAACATGTAGCTCCCCGCATGCTGAAACAGAAGAGGGGTGTGATAATCAACACGAGCTCCACCCCCGCTATCGCCGGGCACGACAAGGGCTTTGGTTTCACTGTGGCCAAGGCGGCCAACCCAGGTATGACAAAAGGGCTGGCTCTGGAACTGGGT
Organism: uncultured archaeon; assembly: GCA_964372425.1. Taxonomy (GTDB): domain Archaea; phylum Aenigmatarchaeota; class Aenigmatarchaeia; order CG10238-14; family SCSR01; genus DATDXT01. Next base: position 6,739 of record CAYJRO010000034.1, on the reverse strand, counting down.
CCTCATATAAGGGTAAATGCCATCGCCCCGGGAGACATAGATACTAGGTGGATAAAAGAGCTCTCTAAAGAGGACTATGAAAAAGCCAAAAACGAAGCTGCATTGAGAAGATTAGGGAAGCCTTCAGACGTGGCTAAAGTTCTGGCTTTTCTTGCGTCCGACGAGTCTTCTTTTATAAACGGGCAGACAATAGTGATCGACGGCGGAACAGTTTTGTATTAATCGTATCTGCAGTTTTTGATTGATATGTATTAATCGGAATAAAAAAGTCTTATTACTTTGCCTACTAGACTTTTGGGCAGTATGACTGTGGGATACAGACCTGTTGGAGAAGAGGAATTTACAGTGTAAGGCGATCCGTTACTGTAATTTCTGCTCCTCGAAGGTATCAGGCGCCTTTTCACTACTTTCTGCTCGAATCCACCGTAGGTCGGATGAAATTTCTTTTCCTCTTCATTGGTAAGTCCGAGGTCCATGATGTCTGATTCATAAACAACCACTAAGGTCTTGCCGATGAAATATTCTGGAACTACGGCAGACGGATAAAGACCTTCTTCGCCGATGTACGGGTCGCTGACCCCTCCTCTAGGTACAAGATAGTCCTCATCTACTACTCTTTCGAAGGAATCCACGAATTTGAACACACCGTCTGATTTAGACTTGGCACCCTTTGTTTTTCCCCTTTTCTTCTTTGCCATGTAAAAACTGCCTAACAAAAGTTGGGTTTGAAGATACTTAAAATTTTACTTCTATAATATAATTGATGGCGGGCCAGTATCGCGAGTATGATGTGTTGATTTTGGGGGGAGGCAGTTTAGGGTCAGCCACAGCCTACATGGTTTCTGAATTCACGGGAGCGAAAAGGATAGGCCATTTGGAAAAGGAAGGCGGCATAGGGCTTGTAGCCTCCAACAGGGAAACCAACAGCCAGACAAGGCATCCTTTCGGCGGCGAGGACAACTATGATCTGGAAAGGATGAGGAAGGTCAAGAAGGCTTCGGACATGATACCTGATTATTTGGACAGCACTTACGGAAGAGGTTACGACCTGCTGAGGACAGGATTAGGAATGGCGCTTGCGGTAGGCGACGAGATACCCTACTTGGCCAGGAGATTCGAGGACACAATCAAACCAGTTTTTCCAGACGCAGAGTTCATGGAAGACAAACGCGAAATAGAAAAGCTGGAGCCCTATATAGTAAGGGGCAGGCCAGAAGACGAGGGGATGGCTGTTGCAAAATTGAGCGCCGACACGGTAGATTTCGGCGGCCTTGCAAAATCCTTTGTAGACAATGCCTCCAAGCACGGGGACAGGTACAGACTGTGGCTAAACAAGAAGGTCAATGGCATAGAGGAGACCGCTGACGGCTACAGGGTCACGACTTCCGACGGAAGCGAATTTTCCACCCGATTTCTTGTGATTTCCGCAGGCTCCTATACCTTGTCGCTGGCAAAAAAAATCGGCTTGGGCAAAGATTACGTGGTCTTTCCGATAGATGGGAAATTTTTCGTAACATCCAAGCCCGAGCCTTACATAAACGGCAAGGTATATACTGTGCAGGAGGTAGGCGTGCCGTTCGCCAACGTGCATGCAGACAGGGATTGGGAAGGATTCACAAGATACGGACCCACAGCTTCATTCACTACAAAATTCGAGAAAGGAAAGCCCGATACTGAGGAGTTTGTGAACAATCTTGATCCAGTACTGCTTGATGTGATGCGCTCCGACAAGCCGATAAACAGGGCCATAAGAGCAACCATAATAAAAAACACCATATACAGTATGCCAATAGTAGGCAGGCGCCTGTTCTGGAAAAACGAGGCTAGAAAAATAGTACCATCTCTAAAGTACGAAGACCTGCTGCCAGCCCCAAAGCTTGGAGGTGTCAGGGCCGTGGCTGTCAACAGGAAGACGGGCGATGTCAAACTGGGCGAGATGACTCTTCATGAGGAAGATGTTAATGTCGTCGGCAACATATCGCCGTCACCTGGGGCGTCTGGCTGCCTTTACAGAGGATACGAGAACATGAAAGCTGTCGTCAGGTCACTGGACTTGGATTTCTATTCAGACAGGTTAGAGGAAGTGTTCGGTACCAAGCTGACTGAAGGATAGTCTTCTGCTTTTAGGAACAAGATTCTTAACGCCTCTTTCGGTGAGTAGTCCGGTGCCAACAACATCGTTGCCTGTCTTTACAATCACATAATTGTCACGTTCGCATCTCTCAGCATTGTCAGGATTCAGGTTAGATCCGCCGAGAAACTTCTGCGCATACCCCAGGCTGACGTTCAGTACATTTTTGTTCGCATCCTTCAGCATATGGGCGCCCTCTATGGAAAGGTTTATCTTGCCTGTCTTCAGTTTGCCGAAATGCATTCCGAAAGAATTGATTTCGATGTTTTTGTAAAAAATATCTGAAACATCTCCGCTGGCAATCCAGATTTTTCTCTCTGGTACGGTTTCGAATATCAGAAATGCTTTCAGGTCTATTTTGCAGCCGTAGTTAGCTTCTATCAAATCCTCCAGACCTTCCACTTCCTTGTCGTCCAGTCTTTTCATTTTTTCAACTTGCATACGAAAAATCCCTCCGTTTTTTCTGACGGCATTATTCTGATAGCATTCTCCACGCCGCTGCCAAATCTTCTGCCTTCCCATTCTAGAAAAGCGTTTTCGTGCGGCGAATCCAAGTCTATCTTCTCTGCTTTCAAACCAAGATTATCTAAAGCAAAATCTATCACCTCCTCGTTCTCCTCCGGCTCCAGGCTGCAGGTGGAATAGACAATCGTCCCGCCATCTTCCAAGCATTTGCTTGCAGACTCCAGTATACTCTTCTGCAGACTGGAAAGCTTTTTGATGCTGCCAATACTAGTCTCTGCCAATATTCTGGGGTTCATCGTGCCCGTACCGGTGCATGGTGCGTCTACAAGTATCTTGTCAAACTTCATATTGGTTTTCCAGAATAACTCTCCCAGATAGCTGGTTACAACAGTATTCACGACTCCGCATCTCTGAAGGTTCCCTCGAAGGGCTTTCAGCCTGGTTTCATTAATGTCATTGGCTACAACAGATCCTCTGTTCTTCATCATGCCGGCTATCTGCGTGGTCTTGGCTCCTGGCGATGCGCACAAATCCAATATCTTGTTAATTTCGGAAGGATTCAGCACCATGGGCGGTATCATGCTGGACGCGTTCTGGATGAAGAAATACCCAAGTACATGCTCCATGATTTTAGACAAATTGTCCTTCGTCTTTACCCACAAGCCTTCATCGCACCATGGCGTCTGCTCTGTCGTGTAGCCTTTATCCTGAAACCTTTTCCTCATATCATCCACAGAAATTTTCAGTGTGTTCACCCTGACAGACCACATGCTGTAGTCGAACTTGTAGACAAATCCCTCTCCTAGTATTTTCCTGCGCCTTTCCTCCAACACAATTAAAGATATAAGAAAAGCTTGCAAATATTAGTTCATGCGGTTTTTAGCCAAGGTTGCTGCTTTCTTGATGCCCGACAAGTGGAAGATAGCCATAGTCTTATATCTGTTCATAGGAAATTATTATGGCCATATCTTCCTGTTCCAACCAGCCAACCTTGCAAGCTTCCCGATAAACTACGTATACTGGACCAGCCCGCCCGAAACAACAATAACCAAAGGTCTGCTGGGCGTGGTGCATGTTCTGTATCTCTACCTGCTTGCATGCTTCCTTATAGACATCTTCATGGACACAAGGCGGCGTGCCACGAGAAACAAAAGGTTCTATTCTAAAGTGAAGAAATGATAGATTTCAGCTCGTCTTTATCCACCAGGCCTTCGTAAGTGGTATTTCCTATGACCAAGGATGGAACAGATTCTATATTGTGCGTCCTCTTTAATACTTGCACTATCGGCTCTTGGAAGTCCGAGTTAAGGACAAACACTCTCATCTTCTCGTCGAAACCCTCTTGCTTCAATTGATCCAAAATGTCTCCCTGCCTCTGACAATCATCGCACGGCACGGAATAGAAGAACAAAATCACTACCCTGTCTTCGACGCAGCGCTCAGTAACATAGGAATTCAGTATCCATGCTCTTACGGAAAGCAGATAGTAGTCCTGTGTCAATTCGCTCACCTGTTCTGTGCTGGTACCGGCCGTTTCTAGCTCTGTCAACTCCTTCCCTATTTCCCAGACAGTCTTGGCAGAGTCGTCCACCAGAGCCGTGAGAGAGCTGCAGGATATGTCCCTGCCCAGCGTGCTCAGATATACGTATTCCAGCTGTATGCCTTCCATCCTCCTCTGAAGGGATTTTAGCTTCTCCTCTGTAAGCCTGAATTTCTCCTCCGTCAGCTGTATAGCAGTCTTCTGGACGAACAGGCCTGTGGCTATGCCAGAAACGTACAAGACAATGGATATTATGGCGGCGATGATGTAAACTGATCTTGCGTCTCTCTTCATTTTGCATCACATGTAATGTTAACAAGGCTAATTTATACTTTAATCCGCTTAAAATATTAACATGGGAGTATACGAAGTCAGCCTGATGATTTACCAGACTTTTCTGTCTCCAGTTATCTTTTTTTCCATACTTTTCTACATGCTGGCATTAAGCTGGCTCTGGACAAGGAGGGGGGGCAAAATTGGTTTTGGAAACAAAAACGTAGAATGGCCGACCGTCTCGGTACACCTGCCTGTATACAACGATCCCGTTGTCATAAGATGCATCAAACATTGCATGAAATTCGACTACCCGAAGGACAAGCTAAGGATAATGGTGGCTGATGACAGCACGGACGACACCTCAGAGCTTATAAACGGCGTTGTCAAAAGGTTTCCTGGCAGGATAAATGTCTTCAGGAGGCAGAAAAGGACAGGCTACAAGGCCGGCGCTTTGAACAACGTGCTGAAACACGACAAGTCTGAAATAATCGTACTTTTCGACTCCGATTTTACACCTTCAAGTAACTTGCTGAAAAGGCTTGTGAGGCCCCTAGTGGAGGACAAGAAGGTTGCTTTCGCGCAGTCAAGGATGGGATACATAAACCATGACCAGAACCTGATAACTAGGCTGGCATCTGCTTTCATGATGGTATACCACCAGCTGATTCTTCCGCTGACCAACAAGTTCGGAGTGAATTTCTTCTGCGGCACAGGAGGAGCTATCAGGAGGGGCGTGCTTTTGGAGATGGGTGGGTGGAACGAGAAGAGCCTCACAGAAGACGCAGACATATCGATGAAGATAATCAATGCTGGCTACAAGTCGGTATATCTTCCGAATGTTAGAGTCCGGGGGGAGTTCCCGTTCACTTTTGACAGTTTCTTCAAGCAGCAGACAAGATGGACATACGGCATGACCAGAGTCTTTATTGAGAATTTCAAGTCCATATGGTTAGGCAGCAAGCTGTCCTTGTTCCAGAGGGCACTGATAACATACGTCACTGTAGGCAGCATAGCTGCACCATTTGTATCGATTATGACTATAGGCGGTATAGTCTCTCTGTCTACAGGTACACCGCACGCTCTTTCATTGAAAGACTTCTTCAGCTTCGCTCAGATATTCGCATACACAGGCGGGTTCTTGGTGGTTGCATTTATATCACTGTCGAGGGAAAAGAAGCTGCTCCTTTTCAAGTCTGTGGTTTTCGGCGCGCTTACTGTCGGCGTGCTCATTTCCATGGTCATCACCCTAGCCCTCACAAGAGCCGTGCTTGGATTGAACACCACATGGTTCAGGACTCCTAAGTTCGGAAGCCTTAGGATAATCGAACTTTTCAAGAAATATTTCAAGATGTGGTCGGAATGGTAGAATTTGTATCTATCGCTATCTATGTCGCACTGATACTGCTTTACTCTTCGTGGATAGCCATTGTACTGGTGCCAAGGAGGAACACTGGACAGAAGAGCTTTCATCCGAACGTTTCTTTAATCCTGCCTGCCCACAACGAGGAAAGGGTAATTTCCAACACAATAAGCAGCATTATGGATGCCAAATATGGGGGGAGAAGAGAGATTCTGGTCGTAAATGATGGTTCCACTGATGGCACAGCAGATGTCGTTGGGGTTTTTGTAAGAAAATATAAAAATATCAGATTGGTGAATGTCAAGCACGGTGGCAAGGCTAGCGCCATAAACCTTGGAACCAGACTGGCAAAAAACGAGGTTGTGGTTGTGCTGGACGCCGACACGATAATTGGCAAGGACAGCCTGGAAGAGGTTGTAAAGCCGCTGGCAGAACGGGGGGTGGGTGCTTCCACGGGATTCATGAGGGCAAGACTTACGTGGAATCCTTTGACATGGTTTCAGGATTTTGATTATATAATATCTTCCGGCTGGAGGTATGTGTGCAACAAGATAGACATGCCGTCAATACTGCCGGGTGTTGTAGCTTACAGGAAAGAAGCTTTTGTGAAAAGCGGCGGTTTCAGCAAGGACACTCTGACAGAGGATTTTGACATATGCCTGAAACTGAAGAAGACAGGCTACAGGACTAAGATGGTGCCGTCGGCCGTGGCTTACACCCATGTGCCGCAGACAGTCCGCGGGCTTGTAAAGCAGAGGGTCAGGTGGGGCAGAGGAACCATACAGACGTTGGCCAAGCACAGAGACCTACTTTTCTCCAAGGGGGGTGGCGTTATGGGGTACTATACCTTGCCCACGCAGATGTTCTGGTACTTTTTTGCAATCGTCTATCTTCCCATGACACTGTACGCCATGCTTGGCGACTACATTGTTTACTTCGCAGCCAAGAACAACATACTTTCCATGGA
>CAYJRO010000033.1:0-8346 GCA_964372425.1 uncultured archaeon | reverse complement strand
AAGTTGTCAAAAGCTGTAGTTGACAAGAAGTCGGATTTCAAGGACGTTGCTTATCTTTCCATGTTTTTAGACAATCCATCCGATGCCATAATAAACAGGGGCCGTGAGACGTTCGTGGAGATGCTGGATGCGATAGAGCATGGTCTGTCATCTGGATACTTGGAGCTGAAGGACAGAACTGAAAAGACTCTCGACACCATAAGGCAGCTGAGGGGTGGAGGCTTGGAAACTCTAGTCGGGTATATAGGAAGACTTTCCAAGGAGCTCGAAGTACTGGAAAGGCAGATTTCAGAAAAAACTGTGAACGAAAAGATTAGGAAAGCGTCGTCCGACCTAGAGTCTGCAGAAAGGCTGCTAAACGAAGACAAAAAAATGCTGGGTGAGATAAAGGCTCGCATAGAAAAGGCGCGAAAAGACGCAAGTGCTGATGTGAGTGAACTAGAAGGCATGCTTGGTTCCATTGAAGGCAGGGCTGTCAAGATAGACGATGTATGGACAAATTGGATACGATTGGGGGCTTGATTTTTCAAAAGCGTTTAGCATGCTGTTGCAGCTGTAACAACAGAAACAACAAATAATCTTTCACAGGACCTAATGTATTTATGGTCAACACGAAGGAGGATTTGATTTATGCCTGCAGGGCCATGGAAAGCCTGATGAAAGCCGGAATAAGCTTCGAAGCTGCTCTCAAAGAAATAGTCATGTCGGACTACGGCGAGGTCTCGACCGAGTTCAAAGTACTGATGGAAGAAGCAAAGACCATAGGGTTAGAAAAGGCTTTGGAAAACCTTGGGTCAAGAAACAAGAGCTTCAAAAACTTCTGCCAGGAGATGATACAGGCTGTCGGAATAGGCAATTTTGCCAAGACTGTAAGGTCAATTGCAGACTCCGGCTTCGAGGAACTTAAGACCAGATATCTGGCTGCCTCCAAAAAAGTGGATTTCCTGCTAAACGTGTTCGCCGTTCTGGTGTTTGTGGTGCCAATATCCATAATGGTCGTATACAGCCTGTTCCAGTCGCTCGCAACACTTCCGTTCGACGCCGCACCGATTGACAGCAGCATGCTGAACATACTTAACATCCTGTTCTATGTGAACGTGGCTTCAATTTTTGCCCTCGTGGCCTACTCCAAGATATCTACCAGGTGATGAAATGGCTCTGGACTTTAGCATGCTCGATATATTCACGAGCGTCCCTTACATAATTGTTTCCATGGTTTTTCTGGGGCTGGCAATCTTCTTTGAAATGAGATTGCATTCAAGAAGTCTGCTAGACAGGCTGTTCCCAGCATTCCTGTCGAATATCGTCAAGAACCTAGAGGCAGGAATCTCGATAGAGCAGGCATTTTACGACGTGTCTAGGAAAAGCGGCAACTATCTCGGCAACAAGATCATGGAAATCTATTCTGACAAGATGTCTTTCGATGAGAACTTGCAAGCTGCTGCTGGAAATCTGCCCTCAAAGCTCGTGAGAAGGACGTTTTCGATAATCATGGCTGCCAGGAAGGCCGGAGCCAGCATGTCCGAGACTGTCCAAAAGATATCGGAAGATTTCATGTCAATGTACCTTCTTCACAGGGAGAAGCTGGAGAAGATGAGGCTTGAGGCGACGCTGGTGCTTTTTATAGGCGTCGTGTTCACACCGCTGACCTTGGCTGTCTTTCTTGGTATGTTCCAGATAGCAGATGTCGGATTGCCGCTGCCATACCTGCTTCTTGCAGCGGCTGCCTCCTCGACGCTTTTCTACGGGATAATCATGGAGAAGGAGCTCACTTCCATGCTGCTGGTGCCTTTCGCTTTGATGATAGCCAGCATTACTTTCAGTGCTATGTTTGGCATCTTAGGATTATATCTGAGTCCCGCCTAATTTATAAATTAATGGAAACTGTCCTTGACGAATACGGCAAGGTGTCGATAGTAAAAAGGCCCGGCGACACCCTTCCTTTGTACAAATCTGTTGCTGAGATGGGCGACTACGGCAAGATACAGTCTTTGATGAAGGATCCTAAACTGGAGGAAGTGATGTGCATCGGCAACAGGACCGTGAAAGTCTATCACAGGAAGCATGGCTACTGTTCGACAGAGATTGTGGTCAGCAATGATGAGATTATGGAGATAGCTTATCATGTCGCGTCCGCTTCTGGCAAGGCGTTTGACGATAGGAATTCCATCCTGAATGCCACTTTGCCGGACGGCAGCAGGCTGAACGCCACGCACCCGAGGCTTTCGCCGATGGGAGCCACCCTTACTATAAGGAAGTTCACCACGTTCCCTCTTACCATAGTCCATCTCATAAGAAGCGGGACAATAAGCCAGGAAGCGGCAGCCCTGCTGTGGATGTTTGTCGACGGGCTGGGTACAAGGCCGTCGAACATGGTAATAACGGGCGGCGTATCGACAGGCAAGACCACCCTGCTTAACTCCTTGTCCACCTTCATACCACCGAAGGAAAGGATAATAACCATCGAGGACACTGCTGAGCTGAGACTTGGGCACGAGAACTGGGTAAGGCTTGAAGCCACGGAAGACGTTTCCATAGTCGAGCTGCTGAAGAACTCGCTCAGAATGAAACCCGACAGGATAATAGTGGGCGAGATAAGGGGCGAGGAAGCCTATACTCTTTTCAATGCAATGAACGTCGGCCAAAGGGGCGTGATGGGGACTTTGCACTCCAACTCCTCGAGGGAAATGATAACAAGGGTCGTTTCTCCGCCGATGAACGTGCCAGCAGACATGCTAAAGTCTCTGGATCTGGTGATAGTCCTGCAGAAGTTTGCCAGGGGCGGCGAACCTGTCAGGAAGGTGGTAGAGATATCTGAAATCGGAGGCATGGAATATGGGAAACCTACTGTAAATACGATTTTCAGGCTAGACGGTGGCGGTCTAAAGAGCACGGGAGCTCCCAGCATCCTCAGGGAGAAGATTTCCGGGGAGGCTAACATGTCTCTGGCGGATTTCGATTCGTCTCTGAAAGCCAGGAATGACGTCTTGGCTCAGCTAATTGCCGGCAACCAGGACCCGCTCCAGATAAACAGTACAATCCAGGGCTACAGCAAAGGCTGACAGCGATCAGGAAGGAGCTGTTGGCCTGCCGCCTCGCAGGAAACCTATAATGCTCTTGTAGCTATCCTTCAGGGTCTGCGCTATGCTTACTTTCTCGCACTCCACAGCTGAATATTCTATAAGGTTCTTGTCTGCCGAACAGTACAGGAACTTGCTTTTGGAGTCCTGGGTCACGAACCAGAAGGCTATCTGCCCCGCAGCACTGCATCCCTCTGTTCCGGAGCCTATGTTGACCGGCTTGATGCTGTCATCACTTATGTTCTTTATCTCGCTTATCTTTGCCACCAGCTCTGCCTGGGTAAGGACCGAAATGGGATAGCTGGCCGTCTTGTTGAAATCGCACCGCCCTTCTGAGATGAATGGTGTGGTCTCTGTGCTTTTAAGTACCTGAAAGAACAGCACTCCCCCAACCAACAGTGAGGCCACAAGGAAGATTATCTTGTACAGCTTTGTCCTAGTGCTCTGCTGTTCCCTTGTCTTTTCCAGGAAGTCAGCCATATAATTGAATTAGTTGTTGCAATCAATTAAAAACATGGCCTTAGTAGAAGGCTGCCTGAAGAGCGCCGTTTATTATCCTTCCGTACCTGGAAGCGTGCTCCATGTTGCTGTGGTTCCTGTACATCATCAACGAGTAGGCCCCGTCTCCTATGTTCCAGACTATGGGGACTATGGGATTGACAATGCCCGACATGTTTGCGACAATCCTGCCGTACCTAAGGAACTGGTAGGGGAAGAACTTCTCCTCCTTGTAGAAATAATTGGAGGCTATTCCGTCCATGACACCCCATGTCAAAAGAAATGCCCTTATGCCACTTGTGAAGGAGAAGAATATCCTGAATACTGTGCCGCCTAGGATAATCATTGGGACGACAAACACTTCCAGTATCCTTTTCTTTAGGTTCTTCAGCCTAGCATTATCCTTGCTACCTGACTTTTTGTTCTTCATACGAAACACCCAAGCACAGCTAATCTAATAATTAAAATTAAGCTTTTAAAGCTTAAAGCATTTCGTAAATAAGTATATTTGTAAATATGTAAAGTTTAAGCTTGCTGAATAGAATCTTATTGCATGACTGGCAGGAACAAAGTCAGGATGCTCAGGGTGAACGAGGATGTGTGGGAAAGGCTGATGAGGATGAAGCTGGACCTTAAAAAGAGGTCTGTCGGCGAACTGATTGTACATTTGCTGAAACTTGTTGAAAATGTCGGCGGGGAAAAGGTCAATCTACCCAAGATAAATAAGGCGGACAAGCCCAAGGAAGTAGAAAAGGAAGAAAAGGCCGGGGAAAGGACCCTGACAGCCGGCTAAAGCCGATTTCAGCTTATCTTATATCTGAGAAGCGCTCCCAGACCGCCTATCTTGCTGAACTGCCTGCCCTCCTCGGTGTCTACCGACACCAGTTCCACTTTGGTGCCGAAGGCCGAGGCGTCTTTAAGAAGGATGTCTGTCATGTCCACTTCCTCTTCGATGCCCATCTCCGACTTGCAGTTGTCGCACAGCTGCTTTTTATCATTCGTCACCAAGTCTTTGACAGCTGAATGGCCGCATTGGCACCTGAACTTGATCCTTGACATCTTAAAGCTCTCTGACATAAGCATCATGTCGACTGCACCCAGATCCAGGGCTTTCCTTACATTCTCATAGCCGTATGCCACATTGCCGCTCTTCTGCAATTCTGTGAAGAACCTCTTCAAAAGCTCCCTTTCGTGCATGTACTTGCTCTCTTTTATAAGGTCCTCCGACCTCTCGACAAGTTCCTTCAAGCCTTCCTGGCCTGTATAGCCCACATCCTTGATACCCAAGACCTTCTTCTGTATCTGGTAGTTCAGGTACTCGTTCTTGAAGAAAAGCTCCTTGTTGGGACCCGGCCCGCCTATGATGACGCCCTTCAGGTCAGGCATCTCCAGCAGCACCTGGGTGGCCATGTCCGCGACCTTCCTGAAGAACTCGTTCAGTGCGTCGTCTCTTATCCTGTCGTATCTCATCTGGGAATTGTGCACAAGCAAGCCGTTGGCCAGGAAATTCTCTGTTCCCGGTACGGAAAGGTCAAAAAAATTGCCGGTGTTCTTTATCCTGTCCTTGCCCACCACATTGGTCTTCTTCAGCTTTTTGGTGTCGCCAAAGTCCATTGAAAGCAGGCTGTCGCCAATCAGTATGTCCTCGGCTGTCTTTTCCTCCACTGACAGAAGCCTTTTTACAAAGAGCAGGTGCTCGGGCGTGGCTGTCAGCTCGTGGCCGTCGTCAGTTGTTATCCTGTACGATACAGCAGCCTTCCTCTTCTTGACAGCCTCTATTCTGGAAAACCTGAAACTCCTGCTCTTGAAATCGAAGGACAGGATGTTGTCCCCCTCCTTGACATGCTTTATATCGTTCATCTTGCCGTTGTTCACAACAGTGCTCTCATGCAGGCACATGCCTCCTTTTATGGTCTTGCCGGGGACGGTAGAATCCATGTGCTTCAGCTGTATTATCTCCTTTCCCTTTAGTATTCCTATGTTGGCCTCGCGGGCATCCAATACAATTAGACCGTATATTTCCCTTTCCCTGATCAGGTCTTTCAGAGGGTCGAGGACAAATGTCTGGTCGCACCAGTAAAGTTTCGTCCTCATCTTCTCAGGCGGCTCGAATGCCCAGAGCCTGATGTCTGACCTGCCTTCCGTCTCGGAGGCGTTGCCGGCAAAGGCTACCAGGCCGTTGGGCGGGGTCTTCCTGAAAAACCTGAGGTGCTGTATTATCTTGTCGAGGGCGTCAAGGACGTTGTTCCTAGTGGCCTTTGATTTGATGTTCTCGGCCGTGGACTTTTCCTGCGATAGCTGGTTTATCATCTCCTGGATGTTGTAGTCGGCCGGGACATAGACTGTGACAAGCTCTGTGTGCCTGCCCCTTATGGCTTCCAGCTCCTTCAAGGCCTTTTTTATCTTCAATGCTTCTTCTGTGTTAAATAGACGTCACCAAAACTATAGTATTAATTTCTCGTGCATAAAAATAATTAAAGTTCGGTGTCAAACCGTACTTTCCAGCTGGTCGACCATTCTCCTTATCACGTTGAACCCGCCCTGCCAGAACTCTGGAGACCTGATGTCTATGCCCACCTCGCCAAGTATCTTCTCTGGGCTGGCCGAGCCGCCGTACGACAGTATCTTGAATAGTTTGGGCTTGAATGATTCCCCCTCCCTTTTGTACATGTCGTAAAGGGCCAGTGTCAGTAGGTTGCCGAAAGAATAGGCGTAGCAATAGAAAGGCGTGTGGTGGATGTGCGGTATGTAGCTCCATTCCCACTGGAACTCCTTGGGCACGGAAACCGCATCGCCGAACTGCTCCTTCAGATTAGAGAGATAAAGCTTGCACAGGTCTTCTGTGGTGGCGCCTTCGCCTATGGCCTTGTGAGCCTCTTTTTCGAACATCACAAAGTATGCCTGGCGCTGTATGGTAGCATAAATGTCTCCCAGTTTGTTGACAAGCATGTCCCTCTTTACCTGATTGTCCGTCTCCCTTTCCGTCATCTTTTCTGAAAAGACCATTTCGCCGAAGACTGAGGCTGTCTCGGCCATGGGCAGCGGAGCCGAGGATGTAAGTATGCTGTGGTCTGATGCCAGCTGAAAATGCACGCCGTGCCCGGCCTCGTGAGCTATGGTAGCGACATCCATTGCGCTTCCGTCATAATTAACCAGAAGGTAAGGTGTTGTATCTGGGGACACGCCCATGCAATAGGCGCCAGACATCTTACCTGACCTTATCTCCGAGTCCACATGATTAGCCTCAAACATATTCCTAGCCAGACGGCCGAAATTTTCATCGAAAGAATCGAATGTCTTCAATACCAACTCTACCGCATCGGGGTATTCGGTCTTTCTGTCAGATTGCTGGAGCGGCGCGTAGATGTCATATCTACTCATCTTGTCTGTACCGAGAAATCTTGCTTTTATCCTGAAAAAGTCCTGAAAGATGTCCCTATTTCTTCTGCAAACTGACAATAGCACATCAACCGCTTCGTCTGGGATGTCATTTCCAATGTTTCTAGTAGATATGGGCGTGGCGTAGCTTCTTAGTTTTATGTTCTCGTTTCTCCAGTCCTTGACAATGTTTTTGTATATCTCCCCAAGCGTCCCGCTATTCTCGGCATATTTTTTCATAAGAGACTTGTATGCCGCCTCCCTCTCTTTTGGGTTGGAGCTGCGGACTAAATTCAGCAACTCTTCCTGGACGAATTTTCTAGTCTTGCCCTTCTCGTCCTTCATGGTTTTCCCGTCGATTCTGACTGTATAGGTGAAACTGTTTGTAATCTGGTCATAAAGATTTATCCAGGCGGAATTTCCAGTGATGTTTTTTATTTCAATGGCCTGCTCCGTCTTTTCGTCTAATGTGTGCGGCTTCAGCTTCCTAATGGAAGAAAGATAGTACCTGTAGTCGTCGTCTTCCGGCATCAGACTTTCTGCCCGAGAGTCGTCAAGACCAATCCACCACAGGTCAAAGAACATTATTTTGTTGGCGGTGTCTGTGTCTAGTTCATTCATCTTGTCCATGAAGACCTTGGATTCATCCGACTGTGTATTTTCGGAAAACAAAAGGTAGGCGTAGGATCCGAGGCGCGACCTGGTTCTTGTTATTCTCTCGTAAGACCTGATGACTCGCAGCAAGTCGTCTCTGGAAAAGCTTGGCAACCTTTCCCTGAAGGACTCGAACTGAGAAACTTCTGAGTTTAGTTCGCTTAAAATCGCGTCGAATTCGGGCCCCGATTGAGCCGGCAGCACGTCCTTCAAGTCCCACTTACCCTGTGTAAACGGAGCCATGATATCATCTCATTAAAAGTAGTGTGTTAATCTTTTTAAACCTTTACTTATTTTATTGTGATATGTTATGCATAGCTATAAGATCTTTCTCAAATTTCTTCAGCTCTTTCGGTATTTTCATTTTTGTGGAATCCTTAAGCGACAGGCCTTTCTCTTTCTTGGCGTTCCATACGCTTGAATTGAACTGTTTTATCTTTTCTGTGAATTCCAACAACTCTTTGTCGGCTTTTACTTCGGGAAAAGTCTCTGTATGTATGCTATAATCATGATACAGCTCGCGTGTTATGTAGTCTGTCATGAAAGGCATTATTGGAGCCAGTAGCTCCAGCACTGATTCCAACACTGTATGAAGGGTGGACCATGCCGCCTTCTTTTCAGCTTCGGTGAACCCTTCCCCGTAGGCTCGTGGCTTTATCATCTCTATGTAGTGGTCTGCGAACGTGTTCCATACGAACTCCCTGATAGCGTTTGCAGGAACAAAGAAGTTGAAGTC
>CAYJRO010000032.1:0-8400 GCA_964372425.1 uncultured archaeon | reverse complement strand
GTAAGGCAGGAGGGCGAGTAACGCCGGAGGGAATTCTGTATAGGAGTTCCTGTGCAGCTTGGCAACAACGGGGCTACTGTGGAGGAGTGGGAGCTGGAAAAGAGCGAGCTTGAACTGCTGCGGCGGGGCGCGGGGACCATAAAGAAAGTCATTGCCGACATGAAGGCAAAAGGATTCTGACGGCTACGAACAACTTATTAATCCTAATTTTAAAACAATTCTTTATCAGGCCTCAGTAGCTCAGCAGGTAGAGCACTCGAGACAGATTAAACTGTCAGTGAACCTTGTAAGCGAAAGAGAAAATCTTCCGCTAAAGGTCGGGAGTTCGATTCTCCCCTGAGGCTCATTTGATAATCAGTATCTTGTCTGTAATGCGGGGAATTTAAGACACGGAGCCAATATAACATTACCGGCGTGTTGTTTTGAAAGGCGGGGATGCTTCTCATAGTATTTTCCTTCATAGTGTTTGTGATACAGACGTCGTTAGCGGATACGGCCAAGATAACCTTCCACTTCCTTCTGATACAGGCGGGCTATGCGCTGATGGGCTTCGGTACGTTCAAGCTGTATGAGCTGGTCAAGGTATTCAAATACAATCACAAGTAATGGCCAGTTTTCAGCAGGTGAGCCGTCTACTTTATTTCCAAAGAGAGCTCCTTCCTTACCCTTTCCAGCACATTGTCTATCAGCGTGCCGCACTCGTTCAGGTATTTTCTCCTCACGTCGTTGTAGAAGGCCAGATGGTACATCCTTAGGAAGCTCCTGTAGAGGATGGACTGCTGGAAGGTGGAGTCGAGCCTGTAGTCTGTGAAGAGCCTTGCGCTTATCGTGAATGTCAGGTTGCCGCTCTTGTTCACGTCTGTCGGCTGCTTTCCCTGGAATATCAGCTCGAAAAGGATGAAAGTCCTGGCGTCAAGCTTCTTGTTGACGTATATCCTTATGAAGAACGGCCTGGGATCGCCCAAAGTGTCCCATCGGAAGTCCCTTTCCCATACATGTTCCTTTTTCACCCGTATGGTGGATAGCAAGATGTCCCTCATCTTGTGGTAGACTGAGAGCGGGTTGGGGCCGTTGTAATTCAAAGTAAGCTTCGCGGCCTTCGCTACGCAGTCATCCTCTATCCTCCATACAGGCATCGTCCATCACGCCCCCCTCGGCAGTATGTTAAGGTAGTTCCTGAGCTCGGTGTAAAAAGACATGGTCAGCCCCTTGCATTCATCCAAAAGTTTCACCCTGTTCCCCCTGTAGATAGCGTTGTGGAAGATTACCCTGAAGAGCTCGTGGAAGATTCCCCTCTGCCAGAAGAAATCCTGCGGGTATTCTGTCCTGAGCATGGCTTCTATCTGTATATGCGCATCCCCCTCCTTGCCGAACACCTTGCTAGGCGAAGCGAAGCCGTTGAGGTATACATCCACATGATAATAGGAATGCGGGTCGACGTCCTTGGACATGATAAAATGAATCTTGAACTTCTCATCTGCGGTAGACCGATCCCAGTCAAAGACCTTCTCCTCTATCTCCTTGTCATCCACCTTGAATATGGATTTGAGCAAAGTCCTTACCTGCCTGTATGTGTTCTGCGGGTTCGGTCCGTGGTAGTCCATGAGAATAATCTTTTGCCTTATGCAGTCGTCTTCTACAAGTATCTTGGTTCTGGCGAATATTGGCATAATTAACTATTGTGGACGAAAAGTAATTAAAGTTATCAAAGCTTAAATCGATTGAACTAGAAATATTAATTATGGTGATAAGATACCCTGAAAACCCAGGAAGGCCGGGGGTGGATTTGCCTGGAAAACTTAGGCTGCCGTTCGGGGAGGGCATAAATTTCGTCCCGCTATGGCTTGAGACAAAGTTAGATTTCTTCACGCCGTCCGGTGACGGAAGCAAGGTGTTCTTTTCCTTTATGGCCCAACTGAGCAAATGGGGCTTCGAGACAGCCAAGATAGAGGAGTTCATAGAAGTGTCCCCTGTTTTCCAGCAATATTATCAGATAACCATCGGCCAGAAGCAGCAGATGGAGAACCAGATAAAGGAAGGCCTCAGGCAAGTGTCTACAGCCATGTCCGACACCGACCTTATAAAGCATGACTGGAGGAAATACAAGGAGTTCATGGACTATTATGCGATGCTGGAGATCGGGAAAAAGATGATAAAAGAAGGCAAACGGGAGGAGGGGCTTAAGCTGAGGCTGCAGGGCGAGCAGTCCTTGAAGGCAGTGTTCATAGACCAGGTAGACGTGCACACAGGAGAGACTATAGCACTGAAGCTGATAGCTCCCAGATGGCCTACCATAATCGCGGACTTTATGAGGCTTGACGACGAGGACATCGAACAGAGGAAGATGAAGGAGAAATACAGCATATCCGAGGCAGAGGCAGTGATCCTGGCTACAAAGAACAGGCTGTATATTGAATGGAAGGACGAGCTTTTCAAGAAAGCGGTGGAGGAGAGGTTCAGCAGCCTGACGCGCACGCTCGAAGCAAGGAAGAAGTCTGTGATAGAATACAAGAACATGATAAGGCCTGTGATGGCAAGGTACAAGCTTATAACCGAAGCCCTGGAAAGGAAGGATTCCATAGGCAAATTCCAGAAGCTTGCGATGTATCTGCCGAACGCCCAGGCGGGCTCGTCGGACTTCGTGAGGGTATGGGCGTGGAAGCCGTTGGCGTCCTCGGAGAAGTACAAGCACACAAGGGAAATGACAATGCTGATAGCATCTTGGAGGGCCGGCT
This sequence comes from uncultured archaeon, assembly GCA_964372425.1. Lineage (GTDB taxonomy): Archaea > Aenigmatarchaeota > Aenigmatarchaeia > CG10238-14 > SCSR01 > DATDXT01. The sequence continues at coordinate 5,665 of CAYJRO010000032.1, read as the reverse complement.
TCAGGGCGGATGAGAGGGAAGAGATAAAAAAAGTCCTGAAACAGGAGGGCAAGATAAGGACGCTGAACCCCGACGAGAAGGCGTTCTTGGAAGAGGATTTGGTGGAAGCCCTGCCGATGGAGCCTTCTATAGACAATGTTATAAGGAGATGCCTCGAGTCCATAGAAAAGGAGTATGGCATCAAGATAAAGCCCATAGACTTGTTCAATGCCAGAAGGAAACTATTGGAAAGGTTCAAGAAAAGCATGAGGGGGGCAGGCGGCGAGTCATGGGTGTTCAGTCCATATTATCTTTCGCTGGAGTTACCGATACTGAGAGTGATGGGAAAGCTGCCAAACGGGAACGAAGTAGAGGATCTTGACATAGACACTTTAACGGGTTCCATACAGACGCAGAACATAATCGTTTTGAAACATCTGGAACTTATGGCGCGCGAACGTTCTGTAGAAAACTATATAAACCAGATGCTCGGGGACATGGGGGTTTCGGGCGATAGCATGGAGGAACTGGAGAAAATGGAGGTCTTCAAGCTAGAGGAAGAGAAAAAGAAGCTAGAGGAGGAAAAAAACGAGGCGGCAGAAAAAAAGAAGAAGATGACAGAGGAATACTGGTGGCCGCATCAGCAGCTGCTAAGAAGCCTTCACAAATTCTTCCTATGGCTGGGCATCGACATAGAGTACCTTACTGCATATGGCAAGTACGAGTTCAGCAGGGAGAGGATAGAGAAGCAGTATGTGAGGACAGACCTGCAGCCCATTTTTAACACGATTCTCAACTGGCTCAAGATATCGTTCAAGGTTCCAGGTATAGGGTGATTTAGAAGGTTTACATTATAGGCAGCGATCCGGGGGCTTTCCACATAGCCAGACAGGCGGGCGGACCCGAGGCGGCGCAGGCTCTGGCTGGCCTATATAGGAAAGCAATGGTAGTCATCAAGCATGGTGTGAATTTTGTGCAGCTTCCTCTAGAGAACATAGCCGAGTTCCAGGAGCCCGACATCGAGCAGAACATGAAAAAAGTAAAGGAGATGGGCATAAGCTTCGGCATACACGGCGAGACGCATGCGCTTGGCGGCGAGGCCATACAGCTTGACTCGGCTTTGATGGACTATTATATAAGGATACATCAGAAGGTAGAAGTCATGCTCAGGGAATCTGGCAAGCTTGGGTCAAAATATGTGCTGTTGCATTCTTCCGAGTCGCCGGGGTTCCTGCAGCTAGGCCAGCAGATGCAACCGACTATTCTTGTCGATTTCTGGGGCAGGCCTTTAAGAAAGTTCCTTGAGGAGAACAAATGGCTGGTGGATTGGGCCACAGAAAAAAAGTTTATAATGGAGCTTTGTTCACGCAGAATAAGAGAGCATGATATCAACAAATACGTGAAGATGGTGGAGGAACATTTGAAAGGAAGCGAAAAGGTAAGAAGTGAGATTGATATTAGAGCCAAAAAGATTATCAGAGAAAGAAGCGAAGAAAGACAACAAAGGGGAGAAGACCCAAGACTAACAGAAGACGAGCAGAAGTCCATAATCAGCAAGGTTACAGAGGAAGTCTATAATGAAATGGTATATCCCGAAGCACCTAAGATGGCTAGAGAGGAATTTATGGAAGCGGTAGAAGATTTCCCAGATGTATCTGAAATGGTTTTCGGCAGCGAGAGGTTCGCTTACTATCTTATAGCCAAGTGGATGGAAAGGACAAATCAGCCCCTGTGGGAACGCATAGTAAGTGTCGGCGTGAAGTACTATGCCAAGATAAACAACAAGACCGAGGAGGAATGGCTGGCGGCGAGCCAGATCAAGGAGCTTTCAATGGACGACGACAATTTCAGATATAAGACAGTCCTGTGGTTCCCCGCAGTCTCGGCCCAGTACATATGGGGCCATTTCACGCAGCACGAGCACAACAGCGATTCGAGGCTTACCAACCTTACAGGCATCTTGGAAAAGTACGATTCCTTTTTTGTAATCGAAAGCCCCATGGTATCGGACGAGGAGCACTCAAGGCTTCCCAACCCCCTGCAGATGCTGGAGCTGATGAAGCATTTCAGATCCAAGCACTTTGGGGTGGCATTTGACATAGAGCACATATTGAGCGCCAACATAAACCCGGAGACGGCTTTCAGCATCATAGAGGAGAGGGACGGGGAATACGTTAAGGTCATACACATAGGCTGGCCGTCGCCCCTGGCGCCCGCACATATACCAATACCACTCGGCTCAGAGCAGCAGCAGCAACTGTATAGGATGCTCTTTCAACTGAGGAAGAAGGGCACAGGCAGCGACAATCTGTGCTATATAATTTTCGAGAGGGGGGGAGGTGACGACCCGTACAAGCAGTCTTTTCTTGCGTTGAGGAACATAGTGGAATACTTGGATAAGGACGTTGAGCCTGACAAGCTTCCGCCGGAGTTCTACGGCATAGACACGAAGCAATTGCTTTCGCCCGAGAAGCAGAAGGTCGCGATAAGGGAGCATGCCTACGATCCGTTGAAGGGACTGATAACAGTGCCCGAGGAGGAGCACGGTCTGCTTGGCAAGGCGGCATTGGAGAAAGGCAAGAGGCCTGAGGAGTGGGCCAAGGAAAGGTTCAAGTAAAGCATTTAAAGATTAGTTGACATGATTTATTCATGATTGGTAGAAAATTGGCACATAAACTAGGATTAACTAGAGATTACGTAAGGGAAGCGTCCGAAACATTATATGAAACGGCCGTAGTCACATCTAAAGAACAAACAAGAGAGTATAGAATGTCACATGAGCCATTTGGTGGTCCAAGTCGTGTAGAAGACCATTATAAAATCATGTTAGAAGGACCGGTTAATTTTGAATTAGATGACGAACGCCTGTATAAATCTTTGGAAAAGGGTCATAAAGTTAAAGTCGCGTACAAAGTAATTCACAACTCGGTATATGATTATGTGCCGCCTAATTTTTAAGCCAAAAAACTTGTTAACAAAGGGTTTGGAGGTCACGAATTTGTAGGAATGGAACTGCTACCACAAGAACAATAAACTAATTATAGAAATTCCACCACGGCTATAGATTTTTATATTTCCTGTTTACTAAGCCGAATATTTTATCTGTTGTGCTTTTACCTACGACTTTTTCCAACTCTATTTTGTTAGCCGATAAAACATTTTTTATAGTGCCGAAGTTTTCCAATAGCTTTCTTGCAGTCTTTACAGACACGCCTGGAAAGCTTGACAGAACGAATTCCTGCCTGATCTTCTCGTCCTTCGGCTTCTTACCAACTTTGAACGACAGCTGCATCTTATTTTCCGTCTGCTCCTTCTCGACTATCCAGTAGATAATCTTGGCCGTGTCGGCAGGACTACTGGTGTTCAGAATCGTCACGCCGTAATCCACAATAAGAGAAGCGAGAGCCGCCTTGAAGGCATTATCGTTCATCTCCCTGTTTGAAAAGCCTTCCACTATTACTATAGGTATTTCGAAATTTTCTTTCATTATCCTGCTCTGCTCGAACAGCCTGCCGTCGATTATAGAAGACACGAAGTCCGAGTGGGACTTGCGCTCTATCACGATTTTATTTTCGGAGCATACGAAATCGCCTACCTCAAGACTCAACTCGTTCACAACCACACCGAGCGATTTCAGTTGATCTATAACTTCCTTTTCCCTGAAGTCGGCCATCACAGCAGGCTTTCTGATATGCAAAGTCTTCTGCGTATCCATAAATCTATTACAGCACATATGCTAAAAAATAAACCTTTCTTCTAGTATCCTAGCACGGCCGCCGTTGTTCTTGATGTATATAGCTATCCCAGTCAGTTTTTTCAAATCCCTGTGCTTCCACAGAGAATGCTGGAGCATCTTGGCTCCAGAGAAATGCAATAATCTGTTTACCCGTTTTCTTTCACTTGCCGATTCCCGTGGCAAATCCCAAACCATTAGGAAACTATTTTTCATAATAATTATGTCACACGTGTGACATATAAATATTCGTATAATTTAAAACACATGCCAAAAATAAAACTTACTCGTCTTTTGTCCAGTCCACCAAGTTCAGCTTCCTCTTGACTACTCCCTTGTTCTTCATCCTATGTAAAATAGTCTTCATCTTCATCTCCTTTCTGAGAGACGCAAAATAATAGGCTTCGTCTACAGTGCCTTTTGTTATCAGATAAATGACTTTGCCAGGAGCAGTCCTTCCTGTCCTTCCTGCCCTCTGTATTTTCCTTATCTCGCTTACCACAGCGTCATAGAATATCACAGCATCTACCTCCGATAGTGACAGGCCTTCCTCGCCGATGCTGCTAGCCACCAGGACGCTGAACACACCGTCATTGAAGTTCCTTATAATTTCCACCTGCTCTTTCTGGCTCAGTCCCCTGCCCTCCTTTACGGCCTGTCCTATCAGTATCTCGGAACTAATTCTATTATCCCTCAATACATTTTTTATCTTGTCCACGGTAGCCCTGTAGTTCGCAAAGCAGATTATCCTGGAAGATTTCTTTTCCTCCAGTAGATTCTTGACAACTCCTACCAGTTTCTCAAACTTCGGATGTTCCAGGCCCTTGTTGGCAAGATATTCCGCCAATATTTTGGCTTCCCTAACCCTCGGATCGTTCATTATTATCCTGTCGTTCCTCTTCTTGCTCGCTTCCAGCTTTTTCAAATAATCGCGGAGGAAACTCGCGCCCTGCGTCTCGATCAATTCCAGCATGTACTGTATCTTTATCGCACCGGTAACTTTGGACATCGCCGCGAAATTGGCGGGGTTCCTGCTGCCCCTTATGAAGCTTCCCATTATCTTTCTCTGCAGATCCAGCAACATCTTCTTCGGTGGAATGTAAATAGGCAGGTAGTGCTTTTCCTTCAGCCAGTAGACATCGTCCTTCAGAGCCTCGTCCAGGAAAGATTTTACCTTCGTCATCTCTTCCGTCAGCTCTACATATACATCCTCCTTCTCTACAGGCTGCACATACTTTGACATGTCCTCATCCAGTTCGCTCCTTATCTCGACCTTGTCTATGAACAGGCTGCCGCATATCTCGTCTATCTTCTCCTTGCTGGAGCCCGGCGAGGCTGTGAGGCCGAGTATGCGCGGATACTTGGATTGCAGCATGAACCTCTTTGCGACAGTCGGATAGGAATACTTCTTGACAGACCTGTGGCATTCGTCCACGACCAACAAGGAAAAATCATCCAGTCTCAGTATGCCGCTTTCTAGATCGTTTTCGGATGTCTGTGGTGTAGAAATAATGATTTTAGATTTTCCATAGAACACCTTCCTGTCCTCCGGAACGAACCTGCCAGAAACGACGTTTATTTCCTTTTGGTCGATGTCAGTCAGCTCTAGAAAGCTCTTGGCGTGCTGTTCCACCAGGGGCCTTGTCGGCGCAAGCATCAGTATCTTGCTTTCGGGATGCTTTTCCAATCTGTCTATAGCTAGCAGCACAGCTATGAGCGTCTTTCCTGTGCCCGTCGGTAGCACCACAAGAGTGTTCTTTTCACAAGCAGTCTTCGCTATGTTTGTCTGATACTCCCTAGGAATTACACTGTCATTCAGTCTCATACAAAATAGAATTCGCAAGCATTAAATTAACCTTAGCTAAGGATGGTCATTGTCAGAGTGGAGTTCACTCCTTTCTGGTTCCTCATGCTGGTTATCTTCCTGTAAAGCTCGTCCGGGTTGTGCGCGCC
>CAYJRO010000031.1:1198-8425 GCA_964372425.1 uncultured archaeon | reverse complement strand
CCCACGGATAGGTGAAGTTTACCGTGCCGTTGCCTGCGTAGTAGGTCCTGTTGTCAAGCATCTTGTAAGTCGCTCCAGCATCGTTGCTCACCCATGCTGTCACATTGAAGTTGCCGGATGCTAGATTGGAACTGACAGTGACGTTGAATGTCCAGTTGAAGCCCCAGGCGCCGGTGTCTGTGCCCGTCTCGTTGGATATAGACAGTGGGTTGTCCATGGTTACAACGGTCGGTGGCGGCGACAGCGTTATGACGCTGCATCTCATGGAAGATGTTGAGTTCTCGGTGGCGTTGGCCATGATGCAGAAGGTGTAGTCGCCTGAAGTGGAGCCTGTGATGTTCCATTTGGCTTCGCTGGACTGTGCATAGGTCATGGTTCCAAAATATGTGATGTTGCTTATCTGGCCTGTTGAATTCCTTATCGTAAGTGCTCCTGGACCTGTGGCATTTATCTCAGACACTATATTGGAGGCGTTTCCTGGGCCGTTGTTGGCGATAGTTGAGCTTACATTGAATGGTGTGTCTGTGGTTGGACCGGCAGGCTGGGACGCGGGTGCAGTCAGTGACAGGATTGCACCGCATGAAACTGCTATGTTGTAGTCTTTATCATAGAATGTGAGCGTGTTGTTCCTCGGCCTGGCTTGGAAGTTGAATGTGCCATTTGTCTGGAAGGTAGAGTTTATGGTGTAGTTGTAATATTTTGCATACGGTTTGCCTGTCGGGAAGTTGAAATTGATGTTGCTCTCGCCCCATGTCACATTGACTCCTGAGTTAATCACGGCTGGGTTTCCGTCGCTTGACCAGTTGTTCTGGAATATCAAATCTTGTGGATGGGTAACGGAGACGTTCAGCTTGTTGTCGGTTATGTTGAAGTTGCTGGCTGGCCGGTTTCCCTTATTCCACACCTGCAAAGATGTGTTGAATATTCCGCAACCGAAGACTGAGGGAAAGCCTGAGGTGTAGCTTGTCGGCGTGTTGTTGTAGAATCTTTCTGTCTTCAGCCATGAGCCGTTTACAACTACTATTTTTTCTGCTGTCTGCCAAATATAGTCTCTTTGTACTGTCCAGCCGTTGAAATTTATTACAAAAGCTTTTCCGCCGGGTGGGCACATCGATGTGTTAGAAACGTTTACTAGAAAACTTATACCGAAGGGGCCGTTAGAACTATGGTTCCAGTGGTTATTTCCAGGACCACTCTTGGCTCCATTAGAATAAAGTGGCGACCATATGACCTCGTAGCCTGTAAGTTGGCTGCCTCTGGGATAACCTGCGTCAGGAGTCACGTTGAAATTGTAAGGGGCAAGGCACGGTGGTACGAGCAATCTTATTACATAAGTTTGGGCTTTTGGGGCTCCGTCGTCGTCGTCTGTACCAAACGCGAACTGCATTGGTACGGCATTTTGGCCGGCGGTTACCGAAGACACATTAAATGTTATGTTAAGGGTTCCGCCCGTTGCTCTCAGCTGTGGTATGGTTCCTGGTGAAGAGTCTTTTGTCCTGGTGATTCCTGTAGCTGGATCCTTCCAAACTACTTGCTGGGGAAATTCTTCTATTCCTGTGTCTGCGTTAGATGGAATGTATCTGATTCTGTAAATAAAGCAGTTGGAAGTTGCTATTTCCCTGTTTCTCCAAGTTATTTCCCCGTTGACTTGTACGTCGGGGGAAGGGTCTACTGTTGTGCTGGCTGATGATTCCACCTGCAGGAAAGAAAACTGTGTTATGTTGGCCGTAATGTTATAATCACCATAGTTGCATACTGCGCCTTCTAAATTGTTAGAATCAAACGAAACAGCCCCATCAGTACTGGATGTTTCAGGGTAGAGGAAATAGGTTACCACATAGTCGGAAGCAGAGCCTGTGGTGTAAACTTTGAAATCTTTCTTGTATTTAGCTGGCGCACCTGTGTCCACAGTTATGTTCGCGGTGTACGTCTTAGGTGTTGCGCTGTCTGGAACTAGTACGTGCCATACTATGTCATTCTCCTGTTGTGAACTTAAGTTGAAACTCTGATTTTTGCCTTCTATTATGAACCAGCTAAGCTCGGACGAGCCGTCTAACAAAGTAAGGGTGGCATTGCCGCTGAATAAACTTTGATTGTAATTTTTGATATTGGCAACAACATTGGCTACATGACCTGTTATAACCCTGTTGGGCATATCGTTGTTTTGTCTTCTAAATTCCCTCTGACTTGGCGGGCCATAGATTTCTATGTCGTTTGCAAGCGCGACATTGCTGCAGTCTAATACTCTTATTTTTTGTAAGTTTGTGCTGTATTTTGCCAGGCTGTTGGGAGTGGTCAGCATAAGCGCCCTCAATGTGTGATCGCCTATGGTGGCTGAGCTTGAAACTGTAAGATTGTAGATAACTCTGCCGCAGTGATCGGTATCATCGGCAGGAGTGCCGTCAAAAACGCATCCAGGTGCTTCAATGGTACCGAATTGGTCCAAGGTAGCCGGCTGTGGATCGGTGCTTAAACCGCCGTATGGAAGTGCGGTGAAGACTGTATCACTTTCTAACATGGCCTGCATTTCAACGCTTTGGCTTGCAGTAGTGACGTCGTCAAGAGGCTCGACGACTATTATGCTTACGTTGTAAGAACTTCCTCTGCAAAAGGCAAATGGCGACGCCGGGCCGTTGTTCGTATTGTTTCTAAATGTCCATGTGAAGAAGAATGAGCTTACGTCTGCGGCCAGCAATGTCCAGGGTTTAAGTTCGTTGAACGCTTTGTAATCGTAGTTTGTTTCAAGCGGCCCTAAAAGATAAGAATAGGGTATGAATGGCGGCACGTCAAACGTGTAGCTTAAAATAATTTCCTGGCCGCTGACAACGTTTGAAAAGTTCCAAATTATTAATGTCTCGTTTTGTCTTTCCACAACATTGCCACTGGTTTTTACATTAGTGAAACTGGACGGTATAGTCTCTATGAAAGACAGGCTGGAAACGTTTGGGCTTGGTTTAACTCTTATCTTAGCCTCGACGTTGCTTAGCACGTCAGCTATCACAGGAATTTCTCTTTCTATATCAAATTCTACAGAATTTCTAACATTGAAAAACGAGAAGCCTCTGACGCTAACATTTTCATTAAAAGCTGAAACTTCTATCGTATAGTTTCCTAATTCCTTTGTATCTAGATGGTATGCCGTGTAACTTCCGTCGTTATTGTTGATAATGAAGGTCTTTGTGGTGGAATTGCTGTTGGCAGTGTTGTTGGCATTGCTGTCTGATGTAGAATATGTAGTAATTTTACCGGAAGGCGAAGTAACTATGAAATCGGTTTGGGCATCTACAATCTTTCTTCCCTGATAGTCTAGAATTCCGGCTATGATTTTGACGCTTTCTTCAGGCAAATAGATTGACTTGGGCGTGTTGATGTTGACTAGTCCTACTCCGAAATCGTCTTCTACAACATTTTTGTTTTCACTTTCATCGAAAACGATCACCCTTAACTTATACAAACCTGGCCTGAAGCTTCTTCCTGTATTTATCAAAGCCTTCTTGGTCTTTCCTAGGTCAGAAAATAATATCTCTGTTTCGTTCCCTTCAGGACCTATCAGCAGTATCTTGAACGGCTTCTTTAAGCTTTGGATGCCCAATCCTTTCGGCTTGGCCTTCTCCTTTTCCAACAGGTTGAACACATTGTCGCCAAGCAGGATTTCTATGTCTATGTCGTCTCCTATGCTGAAGGACTTTTTCAAAAGCCTTATGTCAATCGGCTTCTCTGTGTCTGAAACCTTTATCTCGAATCCCAGGCCTACATCCTTGAATACGAAGCTGCCCGCGCTGTCGAAGGCGTAGATTCTGGTGAAAGTGTAGCTGCCGGCGCTTCCCTTGAATGTAAGGACATAGTGCGTGCCGTTGAAGCTGGCGCTGTAGTTCTTGGAGTTTATCTCGAACAGGACGCTCGAAGCGTTTTCCACAGACGCGTATATCTTCAAGCTTTCGTTCTCATAGAGCATGCTCTTGCTTATGCCGAAATTGCTGATAGGAATGACTGGTGTGGTCTCGGTTTTGGCAGCCTCTGTTAGGTTTGCTTCAATCTGTTTAAGGTTTTCCGATGGATTTATCAGGAGAGAAGAATCGCCTACAAAGGCTGCCTTGACTTCATGGACTCCTGAGGATAAGTTCAATGTTAACTCTGCCGAACCATAGACATTGGTTGTCTTTGAATCTACAAAAGCATTTTCTAGATAAAAGTCTATCTGCTGCTCGCCGAGAGACGTGCCGTTGTCCAAAAGCAAGGTGGCTGTTGCAAGACTGCTGCCGACGTCAAGGTTTATCGAGGTGTCCGCCCAGACTTCCATGAAAGCCGATTTTTCTACCGACTGCGCTGTGGAATTCAATCCGATGAAATCTCCTGTGAGCGTGGAGTTGGTCGCTATGACCAAAGACGAGAGCAATACTGCTATGAAAAACGGTATTATAGCATTACTCTGCCCTGTCTGGGACTTTTGACACCTTTTATTTTTGAATTTCATTCTACTCACTTTTTACACCCGATTTCTTTTGCGTCATTTTTTGCGTCATTTTTGCGTCATTTTGACGCAAAACCAAAACATACTTGACCTCCCTTTTTCCCCTTCCAACGCGCCTAAAAACGCGCAGTCTTACCAAATCTCCAAGATCCGTAGTAGCTGTTCTTTTAGAAACTTTGTTTATTTCCTGGTATTCGCGGTTGCTAATGTAACCTCTTGTTTCTACATAATTTGTGGCTTTTATCTGCCTTTCATTCATATTCGACAATCACTTTCACCTCGTTCAATCCTAGTTCGGCTGACAAAAATGTGCTGACGCTGATTTCCGACACGCATGTTTCTGATGGCTGTAGGTTTCCGCAGCTGAAACTGCTGCTGGACGACTCGAATCCTGACGGCAATTGCCAGTTGACTACAACGTTCTTGGCTTCCAGTGTTCCGACATTCGTCACAGTGGCTTTCAGGACTATACCATGGCCTCTCGTGAGCTTTGAAGGATGCTCTATGTTCACGTCCAGCTCCACTGTCTGTAAAGGTCCGGAAGGCTCGCTAATCGATGGAAGCTCTTCTGGCACAACATCCAAAGTGGTGTTTAGCTCCGGAAGCTGCGGAACTGACTCGTTGTCAACAACGAATAAGCCCGTGGTATTGAATGTATGGTTGGTAGCGAGCGCCACCGCAGAGGTCAGGATTATCAAGAATATCGGTATCACTATCTGGCTTTGGCCCGCAAGGCTCTTATTGGACATCGTCATCTGTATCCTCCTTTGTTTTCACCTCTTCTGGAGCGGTAACAACAGTCACATGAGAATCGGGGGTGCTGTTTTCATTAGTAGAATTGCCGTTAGTGCCGTTACCGTTGCCGTTTTTCACCATGTTTGAAAAATTGTCGCCGTCCAGGAACCAGATATGCCTGTTGCCGATAAATATCCTGCAGACTTCGCCTATAATCTGCAGCTCCAAAAGCTTCTCATGTATGGAATGCCAGGACGATTCGAGCAGTTCAGCTATCTCTGACGTCGTACGGGGGCTCTTTTCTGCTAAAAGAGACCTGATTTTCTCCGATAAATCCACGAAAAACCTTAAAATTATATTGTTTTTTGCTAATAAAAGTATTTGTTCTTTTAATTGTGCGAAGGGTCATAAAAATTAGTTTATAAGTGGTACGGATATCTGTTTTGATATACGTATATCATGTTATATTTAAGGATTTCTATGATTTGTCATATATTATAAAATCCATAATCTTTCAGTCTCTATCTGAACAAAAAACATTCTATAATAGTTATCATTTTTGATAACCTTCGTGGTACGTTTTTAAATATGTAATTCCAAATAATTTGTATGGAGAAGAATAGGCTGCTGGCAGAGCTTAGAAGCTATCCTGTGTTCGACCTGGCTGCTTTGAAGCACATGACTGGAAAGGGTCAAGATTATTCTAAGCTCGTGTCTTACAGGTTAAGAAAAGAAGGGTCGATAATAGGCGTAGAAAGGGATAAATATACCGTACACCGCAATCCTTTTCTAGTGGCTTCTTATCTGACATGGCCCTCCTACATTTCGGGGTGGAGCGCCGCACGGCACCATAATTTGACCGAACAGATAGTAACTTCCATCACCGTAATAACTTTAAGAAAGCGGTCTAGAAAAAGAATAAATTTTCTGGGGACTCCCATAGAATTCGTCAATACCAATGAAAAATATTTTTTTGGTTACGGTAGGACGGACGTTGACGGCTTTCCGGTTTTCATAGCGGAGCCTGAAAAATCGCTGATAGACGGGCTTCTTTTCAGGAAAATCTCAGTGCCAGAGGTATTTGAAATGATCAAGAAAAACAAGGGAAAGCTGAATTACAACAAGCTAGTCTGGCTTACTTCAAGAATAGGCAGCCGTTCTCTGGCGAAAAGAGTCGGGTTTCTTCTGGAAAAGCTTGGCATAGGATGCAAAGGCCTAGAAAAATACATAAGTTTGCCGTACATACCTCTTGAAAGCGGGGCGGGCGGGGAATATGGCAAAAACGAGAAGTGGAAGATAATAGAAAACGTGGTATTATGATTTCCAGACAACAGCTGGAGAAGTTCGCCGCATTGAAGAACCTTTCAATTAAAAACGCTGAAAAGGACTATTTGATAGAAGTCGTGATGTTCTCAATCTTTTCTAAATATAAGGACAAGCTGGTCCTGAAGGGCGGAACCTGCCTGTACAAGGTCTACAAGTTGAACAGGTTCTCTGAAGATCTGGACTTCACGCTCAATGATAGGCGATTTGACGAAAAGGAATTTGTAGACAGGGTACTGAAAAACGTCGGGTACATTAAGTTGAAGGCGAGGATCATGAAGATGGAGAGGTTCGCCAACGAGATAAACATTTTATTAGGCTTCACGGGCCCCCTTTATAACGGCAGAAAGGAATCGCTTTGCACGATTTCCCTGAACATAAGCCTGAGAGAAAAAGTCGTGCGACCTGTTAAAACCGATCTCATAATTCCCGTATACGAAGACATACCTTCTTTCCAGATATTCGTCTTTAGCGAAAGTGAGATTTTGGCCGAAAAGATCAGGGCTGTTTTGACGAGAGAAAGGGCGCGCGATGTTTATGATCTGTGGTTCTTGTTGAAGAAGGGCGTCGAAATAGATATTTTCCTGGTAAACAAAAAACTGAAAATCTATGGCAAGAGGTTTTCCTTAGATGAGCTAAAGGTGTCTATCGAAAGGAAAGGGGGCACGTGGTCTACCGATTTGAAAAATCTTGTCATA
>CAYJRO010000031.1:0-1188 GCA_964372425.1 uncultured archaeon | reverse complement strand
TAACGGGGGTTCCGGAATTTGAAAAAATCAGCGGCGACATTGTCAAAAAATTAGATGCTCTTCGCTGATATGTATTAGAAGACTGTGCTAATGATTTAGAACATTTTATATATAAATGTTTCGATTAATTAGAACATTTAACTTGCCTTTTGCCTGTGCTTCTCCCTTATCTTCTCCAGCATCTCCTCGACTTTCCTGCTTCTGGCCTCCTTGGACAGGCCTGGCTTTAGGTTGATGGCCGGCTTTAGCCTTTCCAGCAGCGGTGTCAAAAAGCCTCCTTTTTTAAGATGCTGTAGCACGGACTCTATCGTCAGGATTTTGTGGTCGGCCTGGTCTATTATCTTGTTGTATGTGTCCTCGTCTATGCTCTGCTCGGAGAAGTAGCTTTTCTGCGCGTTTTGTTTCATTATGTTCAGTTTTTTCAGTTCGTTCTGATAATAAATAGGCAGCACAAACCTGAGGGTTGTTAAAAAGAGTAAAGTTGTTGCCGAGGCGGTTATGTACCAGTATTGTACCAGGTAGTCTTTGAAAGTGGGATTGCTTATGAAGATTGTGGGTTCGACGAATCCCGTGTTGTCGAAATCATCCTCTGCGAATATCCTAAGCTTGTATCTTCCGACATCGCTTTCTGTGAAACGGTAGGTTCCTTTATACAGGCCCGGACTGGTTTCTGTGAGGGGTATAGGCTCGTTTGCTGGAGTGGCGTCCAAGACTATCCTTGATGCATCGGAACCGTCAGGATAGGTCGCCTTTACGCTTATTTCAACCGCATCGCCCACCGCGAACCTGTGGGCAATCGGCGATAGTATATCCAGATTTATCTCGACTGGCTTTACAAAAATTGTGACGATTTTCCACCCGCCGAACGTGCCTTCTTCTGTCTGCTTCAGTGCCTGCACGCCTATGTCCCAGTCGCCTACGCTGTCGCCGAACCTTATCTTGTAGCTGGTCTGGTAGATGCCTGTGCCCGGCCTCACCTCGCTCATCTGCACTATATCGCTGTTGGGCAGCTTGATCAACACTTCGGCATTGCCCACAAGGTTGTCAAGGTCCATGACCTTCACCGAGACTTTAATGCTCTCGCCCCTCTGGTAGCTCTGGCCCTCTATCGGGGATGAAAAGAGGATATTGTAGTAGAGGTATGTATCTGGAAGCGCTAGCTTGAAGTCCTTCTTGTATTCACCGCTG
>CAYJRO010000030.1:0-8447 GCA_964372425.1 uncultured archaeon | reverse complement strand
TCTAAGGAAGCATCACGACGCAGTTCACATAGTAAACGGCGCTGCCAGGAAAGTCTTGGGAAAGCATATTCACCAGCATGGGGCCGAAAAGGATGTTGACAAGGCCAGGATAGACATAACACACTTCGATTCGCTCAAGGACGAAGAGGTGGAAGTGATAGAAAATCTGTCTAACGAAGTGGCTTTGAACAATGCCGCTATAAGGAAAACCTTCATGGACAGGAGCGAGGCCGAGCAGAAGTACGGTTTTGACATCTATGCCGGGGGGTATGTGCCTTCGAAGGAGATCCGGCTAGTGGAGATAAACGGACACGACATAGAAGCCTGCGGCGGGACGCATGGTGATGAAACCAAAGACGTGTTTCCAATAATCATAACCAAGACCAAGAGGATAGCCGACGGTCTCGTAAGGCTGGAACTTATGGCCGGCAATGTGGCTACAAGCCATTTGAAGGAAAAGGAAAGGATTTTACAGGAGGCTGCCAAGAAGCTGAACGTCTTGGAAGAGGACGTGCCCAAGGCCGTGGAAAGGCTGTTTGATGCATGGAAAAAGAAAAGGAAGGATAAGAAGTGATCGCAATGTATTCGGTGATTTTGTCTACATGCTCGAATGAAAAGGAAGCTGAAAATATAGCGGAAGCTCTGCTGGATAAGAAATTGGCCGCATGCGTCAACATTGTGGGCAATGCCAAGTCATTGTACTGGTGGAAGGGAAAAGTAGTTAGAGCCGAAGAATGCCTGATGTTCATCAAGACTAGGAAGTCTTTGGTAGAAAAGGTTACACAGCTGATCAAGAAGCTGCATTCCTATGAAGTGCCCGAAGCCATAGAACTGCAGATAGGCAAAGGCAACAAAGACTACTTGAAATGGATTTCCGAGGTGACCAGATGATTTCAAAGAAAGAGTTTATAGGGCTGAAGAAAAAAGAAGGCTTGCTGAAAAAGGCTGCCGAGATACTCAGGGTCAGGGAGGAAGACCTGCCAAGAGTCATAGACAGGTTTTTGAAAGAAATAGGATGAGGTTACACCACCATATCCTTGAGTTTATCATAAGCTAGATTCAAATCATCGGGCAGTTTCTTGTAAGGTATAATTATTATGTCCTTGATGGCAGGCGATATTCCGTATTTCCCGAACTTGGAATCCAGCCTGCTTTCTGGCCTGTCGGGCTCGATCTCGTACGCTATCTGCATCGACAGGTCGCATACATCTACCTTGTTGCCGTTCTCCACGCAGGCCTCAGATACAAACGAGCGGCCTCTTTCAAACAGTATCCTGCACACCAAGGATTTGACGATGAAATGCTTGAGGCTTTCCCTGGGATGAAGCAGTATCTTGCACTTGTCTCTTGTGGATATCCCCCTGTTCATCACGTCAACCGCCTTGCTGTGGCTCAGCCTGTTCAGTTTGGATGGCAGTTTGTATTTCCTGTAGCAGCTGTAAGAGCAGAAATTGGCCCTGTTTCTTGCATCCAACTGCTTGTAGCATACCCCACATTTTTTAGCCAGCGAATCTGATAGCATTAATTAATGTATATACTTTAAAGTATTTATAGTTAGTCTAGCATCTTCTTATGTTGACGACTGGCAGATTGTTGCTGACTCCCGTTTTTTCTATACACAGCCTGTTAGACCCCTTGCCTATCGTGTTGCCGTCGCCTGTAAGGATTATTTTCGGGTAGTTAAGCTTTAGCTGCAGGTTTACTGTTTCGCTCGTCACGCCGATATAAGTGGAGAAGCTGGCAGAAGGCTGGCCATAGTCCTTTATCTGATATATGACTTCTGACAATTTTGAACAGTTACCCGAAGCCAAAGGTATGATTATTTTTTGCAGACTATTGCTTGTGAGGTTGAATGTGTAGTCCGTGGTAGAGTTGGAGAAGCATGTGTTAATGAACTGGTTGCTAGAACCCGAATATACTAGGCCTCCGAAGCTGTTGTAATTAGAACATGAAAAATAATCGGTTATGTTAGCAGAGTTCCAACATGATTGAGTTATGTTAGATATGTTGTAAATCTTATTGCCGATACTAAAAATGTCGTTTAACCCGTTGTCGCTAATGTTGTACCTCAAAGTAAAGGTGTTGTTGGTATTTGTGGTGTTCTGTATCTGGACGACAAGGTAATCGGCAAGGCTGGGCAAGCTGTATAGTATGTTGTACTTGTAGTTGCCTGAGTTGACATGGTATGTAGCCTCTGCCTGGCTGAGACCTGTGCCGCTTAGGATTAATTTGCTGTAACCGACGCCATAACTAGAAGAGGAATCGTTACCCAAAACCACAGAACTGTCTTTGGGATGGATAGTCTGTCCCACCAGCTTGTTCTCTATAGACCGGATGTTGTACTTTGTCCAGAATGACTGGTAGAGGGCTCGTATTTCATTCTCAGACAGAAGTCGGTCATAAAGTCTTACATCATCGACCGAGCCATTGTAAGGGTGGATGTTTACGGATCTGCCTATGTAAAATGCCCTTCCGTTGATGGGTGGTTTTATGGAATTAGTCATAGTCCTGACAGCCTGCGGCTGACCATCGAAGAATAGCTTTGCAGTGTCGCCGTCCCAGTCTATGATATAAGCATAATGATGCCAGTTAGTGTCTATGCTTGGAAGAGACCAGTCGGTAAACTGCAACGCCCCGTTGGACCACCTTAGGCGGATGCCTATTGGGCTGTCCCAATCGTTGTAAATCCAGAAGTAGCCGTTTACTTCATCATAGCCCTCTATGTCTGTGAACTGCGTATGTGTCTGCCCGCCAGTGTTTGCAGTAGAATCCAGCTTGAACCATCCTGTTAGGGTCCACTTGCCGCTGTTTGAAGAGAAGTTGAGAGAATCTACTTTGATGAAATAGCTGGAATTTGGTATGTATTTCGCCATGCCGAACTTGCCAGATACAGGAGAAACCGTATCATTAATCTTTGCCGTGTTGTTGCTTTTGCTGTCGGATGTCGTGTTGCCTGAGGTCTCGTCGAAACGCCACCAGGATGCTAGACCGTTCTCCAACCCGTCGACTACGTTGGACAGAGTGGTGTTGCCTGTTTTGTTAAGGACAACTTTCAGTATCTCGTTCTCAAGTATGAAATGGGTGCTGTTTTCCGTGGCAAATGCTCCTGCACCACCTGTTATTACTTGTACGTCTCCCCTTTTTGTAACAGTCCCTGGATCCAGTAGTTTTGATTTGATATTATAATCGAAGTAGAGGCTGTTGGCGGCATCATCTACTCTGTAGCTTCCCCCGTTCACCTGAAGTGTGATGGTTCTGAGGCTTCCGACACCCTCACTGGCCAACCCCCCGATTACTGTAGATAGAATGTCCATGTTTACAAAGGCTTCGTTTACTATGGTAGATTCCAAAGACCGGTCTACTATGGGTTTTACAAACAGGTACACGATAGACACTGCTACTACGCTGATTGATATTATCATCACGAAGGATATCGCAGAGGAAACCGCCTTGGAAAGTCTCATATAAAACTATTTTTGTTGGGATGGTAATTATTGATGAGTTAGCATCTTCTTATGTCGACCACGGGCAGGTTGTTGCTGATGCCGGTCTTCTTTATGCACAGCCTGTGACTTCCTTTGCCTATCGTGTCTGCCGAGCCGGTGATTATTATATTTAGATAATTGAGTCGAAGCTCCACTTTAGCACCCTCTGAAACCAATCCTGTGTAAGTACCGAAGCTGGCGGAAGGTTGATTGTAAGTTTCTATCAAATAATAATTATCTTGTAAATTGGAACATGTGCCGGAAGCCAAAGGTATGATGAACTTCTGCAACGAGTTGCTTGTGAGGTTGAATGTGTAGTCTGTAGTAGAGTTGTAGAAACATGCATTTAAAAACTGGTCGTTAGAACCCGAATAAATTAATCCTGAAAAATTGCTGTTGTAATAAGAGCAAGAAAAGTAGTCTGTTATGTTAGCTTGGCTCCAGCATGATTGTGTTATGTTAGATATGTTGTAAATCTTGCCGCCTATGCTGAAAATGTCATTTGCTCCGTTGTTGCTTAAGTTATATCTAAGCGTGAAGGTGCTGTTTATGCTGGTGGTGTTCTGTATCTGAACGACAAGGTAGTCTGCAAGGCTGGGCAAGCTGTAGAGGATGTTGTACTTATAATTACTGCTATTAACATGATACACAACTTCAGCTTGAGCCAAACCAGTCCCACTGATTATTAATTTACTAGAGCCACCGATACCAGTTTTACTACTAATATCGCTACCAACAACAACTGAACTATCTTTAGGATATGTGGTTTGTCCTGTCTTCTTGTTTTCTATAGAATTTATTATCCTTGATGTATTTGTGTAAGCTGTTTTATTTAGCACAACCTTCAGCATTTCGTTCTCAAGGATGAAATAAGTGCTGTTTTCACGAGCTGCAGCACCAAGCCCGCCTACAGTTATTTGTATGTCCCCCTGTTTGACAAAAGTGCCGGGGGTCAGGATGTTTGATTTTAGATTGTAGGTGAAGTAGATACTATTGGAAGCGTTATCCACCCTGTAGCTTCCTCCGCCTATTTGAAATGTTATCGTCCTGCTAGCACCCACACCATCTCTGGCGACCTCCCTTATGATATTGGCCAGTATGTTCATGTTGTTGGTGCCCTCATTCAGAATGGTGGATTCGACAGACCTTTCAATAGTGGCCTTCAAAACAGTGTAGCTCAAAAATATCACTGTGAAACCGATTATTATTATCAATGCGTATGATATCAGAGAAGAAGCTCCTTTTCCGGACATTCCCATAAATAGAATTATCAATTGATGGTAAAAAGTCTAGATTTAGCTTCAGCAGACGACCGATTCCGTGACTATACTGGAAGTGCCTATCAGCCTGACCGTGTGTTGGCTTCCTGGTGCGCATTTGCTGCATGCTATCTCGGCGTTGCCTATCGAAAACGGCTTTATGTCGCCCGACCAAGAGGGGCCGACTGGCAGGTTGTCTAACATTATCAAAAAATCTTCGTAAGGCTTCACGTCCGTGCCTTCGATGTTCTGTACTGTCACTCTTATCTTACCTGGCAAACCAGCTTCGCACCTCATATCTACTACAGACAATGAGCCCACTTCTCCGCTTCTTATGGCACCTGCCTGGCTAAGTATGAATGTCGCGGCGAAAGCGTACAAGACGAACATTGCCAAAAGTATCTTGGTGGTTATCTTCAGCGGCGGCCTCTTGTATAGAGACTTCAGCCTGCCTCCAGATATCTTGGTAATTATGCGCTTCTCGTGGTGATGCAGCCTTCCGTATACTAGAGCCGCTACAGAAACTATCGTATAAGAGTAAACTGCTATGAACACTATAATCGCGGGCGTGGACATCAGGAACTGGGTGAAAGGCATGAAGACCAGCGGATATAGCAGGTACAGCAAAGAATTGGCTATGTCAGGATGAAGTATGTTCAAACAATGCTTGAAGTATCCTGCAGGGTAAAGTTCCGAGCAGCCGCCATAGCTGATTATAGATTCGATGAGTAGTATGGCAAGTATCGAAGCTGCTGTCGCCTTGAGGAAAGTGGGGCTGGCAAACTCTCTGACACTCATTGGTTATAATTTTAAATTTTGTGCTAAATAATCACAGTAGGCTGGAAAGCCTGGATACTGCAAATGGTATGAGCACTTCGTCTCGGTTGAGGCCGCCATGGAATCCCAGACTCTTGAATATCTTACCCGGCAGATGCTCGTACCAGATTGTGTTGTTGCCATACGGAAGGACTAGCAGGTTGCCTACCCTGTCAAGGAACTTCTCTTCAGGCGTTCCTATGCCGAACAGACCCTCTCTTACCGCATCCTCTATTCTCACAACCTTCGCCTTGTCTTCCAGCTTCTGGCTCAAAAATTCCTGCACGTAATCCAATCTGCTCGGCTCGATATGCATGAACATGTCCCTCGGGCTTCCTGTGGGAAATATCGTTCTTCCTCCCACGCTTGTCTGGAAGTCGCCCTCCAAGTCCCTCTCGCCGTTCAAGTAAATGGTTCTTTCCGGATTAACATTAATCTGGCCGTGGTCCGCGGTGATCGCTACCAGCGTCTCTTGCGCTGTCTTCCTGCCTATCTTGTCGATGAGCTCTCCTTTGAAGCAGTCGGATATGTTTCGGAGGGCCGAATGGTACTCCGGCGAATATGGCCCGTACTTGTGCTCAGCCGAATCCACGTCGCTTATATAGACATAGAAATAGGAAGGGCCTTCCTCATCTTCCAGCCTGCTCTTAAGCTCTATGAAAGTGTCCCATAGGTTCAGGCAGGGCACGACTTCGCTGCCTTCATATGCCAAGGATGAGTATGCGCTGTTAGAATAATTGTGATTCACAAGCGTGAACGACTTGACACCATTTTCCCCAAGTGTCTTGTGTATGGTTTTTCCCTTGAACAGTATCTTTGGGTCTACTCCCCTGTACAGAAGCTCGTCCCTCAAGTCGCTTCCGTATCTTGAAAATGGCAGGGTCTGGATTATCTCGTCTATCTCCTTGAGGTAAACTGACCACTCAGGCAGGCAATGCTCCTGGGGCGTAAGTCCTGTGCCCACAGTAGTAAGCGCGGCTGCAGTTGTGGAAGGGAAGACGCTTGTTATTGGAGAAACTGTGCCTCTGTCCACGAACCTCCCGAGGAAGTCGTGGTTCCTGTAGTCGTTCTGCCACTGGGCGTAGCCGAGGCCGTCGAAAAGGAAAAGCACCATCTTACTTATGTCTTCTGTATCAACCCTGTCCCTGTACACGCTGTCATCCAGCCTGGGCCTGTCTGTGCTTATACCGAAAGTGTCCAGTACTGTGGGAACTATGTTGGAGGAGCACAGCTTCTCATAGTAGGGATAGACAAAGCTGCCTCTCCTCCTGTCTCTGAGGATTATATCTTCCACCTCTGCCTGTAGCATTACAGTCACTGTTATAAGTTTAGAAATAAGCTTTAAATGGGTTTAATTATCACCAATCACGCACATTGATTGCGTCTCTGTACTCAGACTTGTCACCACCGTAATACCGCAGCAGTTTTTCCACGCCTTTCTTGAAGCCTTTTCTTTTGGCAGTCTTCAGAACAGAAACGAATATTTCCATTGCCTCATCCCTTCCGTAGGTCGAATAAACGTGTTCTGCCGGGACAGACAAGGCAGTATACATATAGTAATCTGCTGTCAGCGAATTGTTAGGCTCGAAACCGTATTTTTCATAGATTTCTATACGGCCTTCAAGAATGCTAGGCTCGGTCATTGACGAGCTGTACAGCATGTCTAATTCTTTTACTATGGAATTTACTCTGGCTTCATGTTTTTTCCCCTTTTCCAATGATTTTACAGACTTTTCGTATTCTCTGGACTCCGGGCCGTAAAAACCTTTTACTATGTCGGCGGCTTCTGTCAAAGCTATGGCATTGCCTATGGACTCCTCCAGCAACAAACAGTTTGTCCCACCTTTTCTGGTGTACGCACCTACGTAAGAATGCCATTTTTCATGAGGCACAACATAAGCTATAAAAGCTATGTCGCATTCCAACAGTCTTTCCGTTATGGGCATGTCTTCGCGCTCTCCGACAGCAGCCAGTGGTTTAAGATATACGTCGAATTTGTCGCCCCACTTTTCCATGAAATCTTCGGCTGCGCGTTTGTCATGAAAACGGTATCTGTGTAATTTCAAATCTGTCCTGGGGGAAAGTAGAACTGAATAGAATTCTTTCAAATCGGCCGCGTAAACTTCAAACATGTGGTCTTTGTCAAAACCCAGCTGCTCTATAGAATATTTTCTTGCAAATTCTACAAGCCTCAGCCTCTCCTTAATTTCATTATCATCCATGATCTACAATTCATTGAGAAACTTTATATAGATTGTATGGACCGAAGGGGATTCGAACCCCCAGCCTCCTGATTGCAAATCAGGCGATCTAACCGTTGATCTATCGGCCCTAGAAAAATATTTTTGTTTTTAGTTGGATTTAAGTAATTTCAGGACGTCGTCCCTGTGGAACCTTATGGAGACGGACAAGTCCGTGATAAACTTCTTGTCCTTCACCATCTGGCTGAGATAGGGAAGGTAGTATGCTTTCACCTTCCTCTTGGATGCGTGGAAATGCTTCGACAAGGCATTCAATACTTCGCCGGAGCTTCTCCTGAAATCCTTGGACCTGGCAAGCGCTATTATGTTCTGCGGATATTCGTATCTGGTGAACTTCCTGTACATGCTTTTCTTGGCCTGCGACACGCCGCCCGTCATGAAGTCTATCACATAGGAAAGCAGCTTCCAGTTCTGCCTGTAGTTTATCCTCTGCCTGAACAGGTCTGCCTCGCCTAGCATCCTGTAGGCCTGTGCTATCTCCTCCGGTGTCTCATATTCGTTGGCAATGTTGCTCTCTATCCACCAGAAAATCTCATCGTGGTCCTTGTCCACTCCTTCTATCGAAAGCTTGGCAGTCAAGAAAGTCTCTGTCTTGAAAATTATCTTCAAAGCGTCAAAGATGTTTT
>CAYJRO010000029.1:0-8717 GCA_964372425.1 uncultured archaeon | reverse complement strand
ATGAAAACCCTGTCAGTCCTGACAGCAATTCCTTTATTCTTTTCAACAATTGTCCTGCTGTTCATCTTAGCTATACCCAAAGCAACTAACTCCCCTCTCAGGCCAAAGATGCAGACATTCTCGCCTTCTACAATGTCGTCGTCAAGCTTGGCTATGCCATTGACGTATACAGGAGCACCGTTTGCTATGGTGGGTATCGCGCTGTCTTTGACATAGACCTTCTTCACGTGATTAACAGCTTTCTCTATAGGAATCAAAATTTCCCTCAAAGGCTTCTCATCGCCTCCCTTCCAGAACTCGTATGCGTCCTTTATCTCCACCAGACTGTGAGACTGGTTTTCTGTGAAATTGCCTGCCCTGGTCCGCCTGAGCTCGGCCATGTGAGCGCCCGTTCCGAGCACTCTACCCAAGTCGCTTATAAGTTTTCTTATGTAAGTCCCCGCTTGGCAATTAACTTTGAACAGCACGTCCTTGCCTTCCCTTTCCAGCAAATCAAAAGAATAGATTTCCCTCTCCCTCGGCCTCCTGGCCACAGCAGACTTCACCGGCGGCACCTGTGTTATCTTGCCTATGAACCTCTTGATGGTTTGGCTCAACATAGCATCATCTATTTCCTTGTGCAGGTGCATGACTCCGACATATTCCTTGTCCAATCCGGCAAAAACCGGCATCATCTTGACGGAATTGCCCAATGCGACCGGCAGCACGCCTGTCACATGAGGGTCTAATGTACCCATATGGGCTGTCTTGTTGACTGGGAAAATGTCCTTTAGCCAATGCGATATCTGGTGGGAGGTAGGACCGGAATGCTTGTCGGACACAAGTATAGAAGTTTTAATCAATTCTTCCGTTGTTCTGTCTTCTGGTTTCTTGCCTTCTTTTTCTTCTACTACGTCTGACTTGATCAGCCAACCCATGATTAAAGATTTATAAAAGCAAATAATTATCTATGCCCGAACTGGCGGACAAGCTGGCCGAATATGCTATAAACCTCAAGTTTTCCGACCTTTCTGAAAAGACTATCCACGAAACGAAGAGGAGGCTGATAGACACACTAGGATGCGGCATAGCCGTCTTCAAGGAGCCTTCTGTAGCTATGACCAGAGACGTGGCGAAGTATGTGTCCAGCAAAGGGCGGTCGACGCTGCTTGGAACTAGAATAAAAAGCTCCCCCGACCATGCTACTTTCAACAACGCCTACTCCACTAGATACCTGGACTGGATGGACACTTATCTTTCAAAGGAACCTGCCCACCCCAGCGACAACATAGCATCCATTTTAGCAGTTGCCGAGGCTGAGGAATCGACCGGCAAGGATGTAATTCTGGCCACGGTGCTTGCCTACGAGATACAATGCCGCCTGTGCGATGCGGCAAGCCTGCGAGCAAGAGGATGGGACCATGTAAATTATCTTTTGGTTTCATCCGCATTGTCTGCATCCAAGCTGATGGGTCTGGATGCGGAGAAGATGGCACAAGCGGTCAAGATAGCTTTGAACGACCTATCTACAAGGCAGAACAGGGTCGGAGAATTGTCCAACTGGAAGGCTGCGGCATGCGCCAACGCTACAAGAAACGGCGTGTTCGCATCGATGCTGGCAAGCAGGGGCTTCACAGGACCTTTCCAGATATTCGAAGGCAGGTGGGGATTCCAAAACCAATTGTCGGGGCCATTTGACCTGGATCTGGAAAGCTTTGGAAGGAAAGGTGGGGATTTCATGCTTGACGCCACTTACATCAAAAAGCACGACGCGGAGTACCATTCGCAGAGCGCGGTGGACGCAGCATTGGAGCTAAGGAAAAACATAAAGAGCATCGGCGACGTGGAATCTGTACTTGTCGAGACGCACGAGGCGGGGTTCACTATCATAGGCCACAGGGAAAAGGAGCCCGAAAAATGGGATCCCAAGACAAGGGAGACCGCAGACCACAGCATGCCCTACATAGTAGCAATCGCCCTCATGGATGGCGAGGTCACGGAAAAGCAGTACGAGGTCAAGAGGTTCAGGGACAAGAAGACTCTTGCTTTCCTTGACAGGATAACTGTAGTTGAAAAACCGGAATTCACAAAAGCCTATGCGAAAGATGGCATAATTAACAAGATCACTATCAAGCTGAAGGACGGCAGGGCCGTTTCGAAACAGGTGGGCTTCCCAAGAGGGCATCCCAAAAACCCGATGAGCGACAAGGAGGTGGAAGACAAGTTCGGGTATCTGGCAGGAAGTGTTTTGAAGAAAAATCAGGTAGGGGGTGCGCTGAAATTCTTGTGGAAGTTCGAGAAAGCAAAGGATATGAACGAGCTTTTCAAACTGTTTGTTATAGATAAGTAGTTTATAAAGCTGTGCTACAAAAGTTAATTCATGGTCAAATCTACAGCCAAATCTTTTTTGAAGAATTTGAGTTATGTGGTCAGGAATGATACTGCTTTCGAAATTTTGAATATTTTAGATGCAAGAGAAAACGAACGGTTTACATACGAAGAGCTTTACGATGAATTAAAAACTATTTCCCGCGAAGATGATTTTGGCAAAACCCTATACAGTCTATCGAAAAATGGCGGGCCTGTCAATACTTTTTCGGAAGACAAAAAAATCTATTATCAAGTTTCTACTTCGGGCAAAAAAACTATTAGGATGGCAGCGCATATAAGATCACTGGATTTCACTTGCAAGTCGTTTTACAGCCTTCGGTTGTAAGATATCTTCTTACCTTTCCACAAGCTTCTGTCGCCCCACAAGCCCAGTCGCCAGGCATTGAACTCTACTATGTTCTTGGAATTCATCATGACATTCACCCACCTGTCTATGTTCTTCAGGTACCACTTGAAAGTCTTTCTGGCCTCGTCGTCCTCCGGAGAAATCTCCAGCATGAACTTGTCTGCTCCGAACTTGTCTTTCAGGGCCAGCAGGATGTCCTTCCTCCATTTTTCAGGCGGCAGGCCTTCGGTTATGCCCTCTGATTCTATCATGAGCATGTAAGCTCCGGCCTTCAAGAACGCCTCGCCTTCCTTCATGAACTGCTCCAAGCTCTTGACATGCATCTCGCCCTCGTACCCCAGTACCTTCGTGCCGGCGCCAGCACCAGTTATTATACCTATCTCCGGCTTGGGTTTCATGCCCATTTTCTTCACAGTTTTTACTATCTCCACCTGATGCTCCAATTTAAAATCGTCGGCGTTATCGAACATACCGCTGGATATTTCAACAACATCGAACCCGAGGCTCTTGCACTCGTCAAGATACTTTTCAACGTCGTCCACGCTCTGAATAACTACCCTTTCTATGAAGCCGCCCGTGTTGACATATACACCATGATCATGAGCTATCTTGATGAATTCTTTCACAGTTTCCTTTGTCAGAAGGCTCTGCACTCCAGCTGCGAACTTGAACCCGTCGATGTAATGGTCCCAGTCCCTCAACAATGATTTTAGTTGGTTGGTCGTAAATGCTTCATAATAGGGGCCTCTTATCTCGGTGATGCCAGCTTTTCTCGGCTTCGGGGGCAGTGTTTGCAGCTTTACAAAATCGAACGCTCTTTTATAGGAAGACTTGTTTGATTTCATTAAATTATAGTTATTTTCGGTTTATTTATTGAGTGTGGATAGCTCGCGGCAAGTCGTGGAAAGTTGGTTGGAAAAAAAGAAAAGAAAGAAATGAAAAATCAATTGTGCAATTTCAGATTGTGTCTCATGTTACTGTAAGCTTTCTTGAAGCCCCAGTATATTCTTTCGCTTATGCCTTTGCCTGTGAAGTATCTTGTCAGTATGTCAGACCCTACGAAAGCAGCTATAGCCACTCCGAGGGGAATTGAAATTTTTCTGATCTTTTCCTTTGCCTTGCGTGGCCCGTATTCGTTCATGGCGACCAGGAAGCTCTCCAAGCCGTCAGCCAGTAACATCTCGCCCACGTTTTTAGGTGAGATTAGAGATTTTCTGTCTGTATGTATTTGATGACTTTTTACCTTTTCATGACCGAACATTTTATTCACCTAATTACTACTAGTCATTTAATACATATAAAGTTATCGTAACTTGTTAGTAGTTACAGATTTAGATAATTTGTGTGCTAGTTTTATATAATGGTAGCATCATATTTGGAAGAGCTTTAAGAAGCATGGAAAGAAATCTGTTTTATAGTGAAGATGGCATGAACTTACCTTATTCTTTGCCTACAAACTCTGAAAAAAATAAGATATTGAGAGAAGCCATAACTAGCGGCGGACTTGTGATAATCCCTGGTGTTTACAATTCTGCCGTGGTGCAGCTTGCTGAAAAAAATGGCTATAAGGCGGCGTACATAGGCGGCGCGATAACTACTCTTGGCATGGGATTGCCTGACTTGGGGATAATCACCCTGGACCAGATGGCCTATGAGGTAAAGAAGATTGCTAGCATCACTTCCTTGCCTGTCATCGTAGACGTCGACACAGGGTACGGCAATGCTGCTAAGACAACCAAAGTCATTGAAAGGGCCGGCGCATCGGGTTTCCACATGGAAGACCAGATAGAACTGAAGAAGTGCGGGCACCTGTCCAACAAGCAGGTGATACCAGCTGAGGGGATGGTAAAAAAAATCAGGAAAGCCGCAAGGGCAAGAAAGGATCCCAATTTTGTAATAATAGCCAGGACAGATTCGAGAGGTGTGGTCAGCATGGAGGACGCGGTAAGGCGGGCCTGGATGTATGTCGAGGCCGGTGCGGATGTGATATTTCCAGAAGCGTTGCAATCTAAAGAAGAATTTCAGTATTTTGCCGCTGAACTGGAGAAAGCTGTCGGCAGGAAGGTACCTCTTCTGGCCAACATGACAGAATACGGGAAGACGCCTTACATTACTGCGGAAGAGTTTGGCAGCATGGGCTATAATTTGATTCTGTTTCCTGTGACTACGTTGAGAGCAAGCCTGAAGACTGTGGAAGAGGTTTTGTTGGAAATTAAGAATGCCGGCAACCAGAAGCGTCTGGTGGATGAGGGCAGGCTAAAGACCAGAGAGGAGCTTCAGGAACTTATCAGATACAAGGAATGGGAAGACATGGTCAATGAGCAATTGTCCAAAAAGAAAGTCGAATAATCTATTTCTTTTTACCCAAGACAGCTTTAATCAATCTTTTAACAGGATTATGTCCACTGTTCCATTTCTCCTTTGCAGGTATGAGGGCGTCCCTGGTTATGGGTATCCCTTTGGGGCAAAAATCTTGGCATGCTGCATTGGTGTTGCATCCCGGCAGGCCTGATTTGTGCATAAGTTCCGACCTGTCCAGAATGTCACCCGGGTGCGCATCCAGCTTTGCAAGATATACTCCGTGCATCGGCCCCACCCACCCCTTCGACTTCAGGTTGGGGCAGGCCGACTGGCACAGACCGCATTCTATGCACACGTCCATGGCATGGAATTTCTCTATCTGATGTGGATAAATTTTGGCTGGCGACTTGCTCTTTGGGGTGAAAGGCGCCTCCTGCAGTATCCTCTTCCTAATTTCCCACATTTCTGCATCAACAGACATCAGATCCTTCACGGTCTCGTGGTTGTTCTTGGCTGAAATAGTAACTTCCGTCGATTCCCCTATAAGCGTCTCACAAGCGAGTACCGGCTTTCCATTGCTCATCACGCCGCACGTGCCGCACCTTCCAGCCCTGCAGTTGTAGTCTATGGTCAGGGTCTCGTCAAGGTTTTCATGAATGTAAATCAGTGCGCCCAAGACTGTCAGGCCCCTGTGCCGGGGAACTTGGTACTTCTGATACCATCTGCCCTTTGCCGGATGGAATCTTAAAACATTTATTGTTGCTTTGTCTCCCATCATCCATACACCTTCTTCAACCAATCTTTCGGAAACAGTTTTTTCAATTTGGACGGCAGCGGCTTTATTTTTACTTTGCTTGTCTGCATCTTTCCATCCTTCCTTTTCTTGATAACGGTGTTGATTAGCCATTTTTTATCCATATTGACATAGTCGGTTCTGTAGTGGGAGCCCCTGCTTTCCTTTCTTTCCAAGGCGCTTACTATTATGGCTTCGGCGACTTTGAGCATACCAATTGTTTCCATGGCTTCCTGCCAGGCCACGTTGCCGTGCCTGTCGCCGGAAACTTTTATCTTCCTGGCTTTTGATTTGAGATTTTTCAGTTCTATCAAAGCCGTCTTCAAACCCATTTCGTTCCTCTTTATAGAAACGTGCTTCCACATCAGCTCCTGCAGTTCCTTCCTGACTTGCGACTGCTTTGTTCCACCTTTTCCCAGCAAGCCAATCAACTTAGAGAATTCTTTCTCCACAATATTTTCATCCACATTGATTTCCTTGACAGATTTCGAATAGTTAGCGGCTTCTCTTCCTGCCACTACTCCTTCCACCTGTATGTCTGTGAGCGAGTTGCCACCAAGCCTGTTGGCTCCGTGCACGCCTCCTACGACTTCACCAGCAGCAAACAAGCCTCTGATGCTACTCATGCCAGTCTCGCCGTCTGTCTTTATACCACCCATCATGTAATGCTGTGCCGACCTTACTATCATGGGCTCTTTTGTAATGTCTATGCCTACGAATATCCTGAACTGCTCATGGGTGGTGGACAATCTTTCTTTGACGCCCTGTTGATCCAAAAGCTTCTCCTCATCTACAAGTGCCCGCAGTTCTTCCGGTATCTTTAATTCTCTTATGGCATTCCTCCACGCATCCTTGCATACTACAAGTCTGACTGGACCTAGTCCTTTCTCATACTCTGCCTCTATAGCTCTCGATACAACATCCCTTGTTTCCAGTTCCGGATGCCCGAGCTTGCCTGTATACTTTGGTGTGCCGTCCGGGTTTTTGGCAGACTTCATGAACCTTTCCCCCCTAGCGTTTATCAGTATGCCGCCTTCTCCCCTGCAGGCTTCTGTGACAAGTATGCCTCTCTTCTCCTCAGGCTCGAGCATACAGGTAGGATGGAACTGTATGAACTCCATGTCAACCAGCTCTGCTCCAGCGTCATAAGCCAAATAGACACCGTCGCCGCTTAGGTCCTTGGAATTGGTCGTGTATTTGTAGATAGCGCCGCAGCCACCCGTGGCAAGGATTACAAATTTTGCCTTGAAAAGAATCAGTTCTCCGCTCCTTATATCCACAGCAGTAGCTCCCACCACTCTGCCTCCGGCTATCAGCAAGGAAGTCACCATCACCTTTTCTAGAAAATCTATGTCCCTTCTTATGACCTCGTTCTTGAGCGTGTGGATTATGGCGTGTCCTGTCCTGTCGCTCACATGGCATGTCCTTTTCTCACCGTGTCCGCCGAAGGCGCGCGGCTCTATGTCACCTTTCTCGCTCCTGTCGAAAATAGCTCCCTTCTCCTCCAGATAAAAAAGCGTATCCTTGGCTTCCGATACCATCCTCCAGACGCTTTCCCAGTCGTTCAGGCCGTAGCCGCCAACAATAGTGTCTACAAAATGCTTCTCCCTGCTATCACCTTTGCCAACAGCTGCCGTCATGCCGCCCTCTGCCATCACCGTGTGCGCTTTTCCCATCAAGCACTTCATCACAACCGCCATTTTCGCTCCTTTGTCGTGAGCTTCTATAGCTGCTTTCAGACCGGCTCCGCCGCCCCCGATTATCAATCCGTCGTATTTTTGGACTTTGTATTCTATTTTCATGCAATCACTAGAGTGTAAGCAAACCTGTGTTGATGGCCAGCACCACTGCCGAATGCAGCAAAACTGAGAACACGCTTATCCAGAAGAAGAAACCGTGGCGGATGTTGAACTTGGTATGGGCGTTCAATGCTTTCACCTGTTTGCAAGTGCAGCCGTCGCACTTCTTGCCGCTGCCAAGGAAGTATCTTACAACATGACATGAGCCGACGTACAAAGCCAGCATTATAGAATCGAACCACTCTGTGATGTGAAACGGGCCGAAGTTGGGCGACCAGCCTGTGGGGTTGATTAATGAATAAGCCACTGATCCCAGATTCTGTAAAGAGTCTAGCTGAACCCACAGGACGGGATTGACCAGAGTGTGGTAAAGTGAAATTGTGATGTGGACAAAAATAAGAGGTATCGATAGTATCAGGAAATATCTGTGTATCATATCGAAGTTGAAGCCGCGCAAAAGGATGTTGCTGATGAAATTGGGAGCCAGCTGTTTCCAGCCGAAGAATTTCTTGAACAGTGGTCTTACTATCCTCTCCTCGTACCAGCCGTGGAAGTAGTAGCAGGTCAGCCTGAGGCCTATCGGGATTATAAGGAAGTATATTGGATACGGTATGGGCTCTATCATCTTACCAATTAATATTTTACACGGAAATCAATTAAAACAGAGATTTTTAGTCCAAACCGCCAACATTATACTGGGAAATTCTGGTAACCCTATCGGACAGCTCATCCAAATTAACAACATTACCATGCTCGTCGATGACTTCTCCATCATGAACTTCTACTAGCCTGTCGTTTACAATGTAAATCTCCGTTCCGTCTTCTATGTTTCCGATATATTTTGCCGGATTGGTGGATTGGCGCAACACAGGTACATCAATACCACATGAACCGTAAAAATGCACCATTTCTCTTAACTCTGAGCTTTTCATGGTTCTTTTATTCTGATTAGAGCCTGTATAATCATGTGTCGGGCAAACGTCCCTGTAGCCAACAAAAGTTCCTTTGAGGTTATCGTTTTCGTCAACCGAAATATTATAAACTTCCTTTCTTGTCGTCGGCAATCCGCAACCTTCTTCGCATGTCCCAATCCAAATTCCAAGTAATT
>CAYJRO010000028.1:3323-8763 GCA_964372425.1 uncultured archaeon | reverse complement strand
AGAGCGGAAGAAGTATCAGTGTGCGAAAAATGCGGAACACAAGACACAATCTCTATGTACATTCACTTGAAATAACTAACAGGGGTGTAAATGTGCTGCCTGCCGAAAGGGGAATCAAAATCTAGAAGGCGGATTTCATGGAAGATAATGTGAAAGATTATTTGAAGCCGACATATTTTGCCGAGTCCGATGATGAGGAGATAAAGGAAACTGCGAGGAAAATAGTTGGCAACAACAAAGGAAGGAAAGCTGTAGAATCTGTTTTCAATTGGGTAAGAGACAATTTCTACTGGGACATAGTGGAAAACATAGGTGCCAAAGCCCTTATGCACAGAGAACTCAGGGGGGCTGTCTGTATAGACAAGGTAAATTTGTTCGTAGCTCTTGTTAGGTCAATTGAGCTACCTGCCAGATATGTAGCGGTTTTCGATGCAGAATTGGACAACAAAGTAGGCTTGCCAAGATGCCCCCACATGTATGCTGAGGTTTATCTGGATGGAAAGTGGGTTGATGCTGATGTTACTTTTGGCGAACATACCGAAAAAATTATAACACCTAGCAAGTTCGGGGAACACAAGTGGAAGACAAATGCCCAGATTCAAAGGTTTCCTGGTATGACAAAGGAATTCATAGACATGGCAAATAAGATGCAAGAAAGTGACCCTACAGCCAAGTTGCTGAAGGAAGCTATAGATAAATATTGTGGCTAGATTTTCTTAGCCAAATAGTAGCGCACGGCGGGTCCCGATTCTGGATTTATTTTTTGATTTTCCAAAACTTTGTTAGCTAAAATTTTTATTTCTGTTTTTTTATCTTCGAGTATGTCTAAAAAATCGGCTATATAAGCCAGGGGCGTTGCGTCATAAACTAACCTGCCGTCTTCCAGCAACTCCATGCTATTTTTTTCAAGCCTGCCCACAACCCACTCGTCATCAAACCCGCATTGAGACCACTCGTAAGAAGTCCCGTCTGCTTTTTTGAAAAGCAAAACGATCTTACACAGACCGGATTTGTAGTCTTCCAGTCTACCGTACCTTTCTAGACTTCTTACTGCCGGTGTGTCCGGAACTGTAAAGAACAGGTAACCACCTTTCCTCAAAGCTTCGGTCATTAGTGTCATTGTATCGCCTGGCTTGTACATGTCCTGCAAGGAGTTTATTGCACTCACAAAATCCCACTCGTATTTTCTGGATGATAGGTAGGCATCCGCATCAACATGCAAGAACTTTATTCTGCCGTCAGGATCACCAAGTTTAGATTTGGCTTTTTGTACAGATTCCAAAGAAACATCGATTCCTATTATATCTGCGTCATAAAGTTCCGACAACAAAAGAGGGAACGCCCCCTCGCCCGTTCCTACATCTACAGCTTCTCCTATAGTATCCTTTGGTATGTGTCTGGTCAAAATATTCCTTATTTTTCTCATGGAAGGCTCGTAATTGGCGGGAGACATCCACTTCAAATTGTTAGAAGCCCAAGTTCTGCTCAGTTCCTGCTTGGATTTCAAGTGAAGATAGTGGTCTGACATGTTCTTGAAGTTTGATTTAAAAGAATTTATTATTTCTTCCGTGCCGTACATGGCGGGTTCGCCGCCGTACAGCTTCTTCACCATCATAACAGCATCGTATCTTTTGCCGTCTTCATGATACCATGCCGGCAGATACGATACTATCTCGAAGCCCAAATTGAACATTTTTTTTATCATCTCTCCCTTGTCCACCAAGACATATGAAAATATGTGTTCTGGTCCGAAAGGCAGTTTTTTAAAAAACCTCTCAGCTGCTTTGGTTACTGCATCCAAGCTATTGCTGGTTATATCTGATATGCTGTTTATCTGCAAGGAGCGACTTGCAGACAGATAATCGTAGTTAAACTCTAGGCCGTCAACTTCTGCATGATTATTTGCTACGGAGCCCACGATGAAGGCCTCTGAGAATTCGCCTGACACGTTTTCAAATCTCATCTTAGACATTATTTTTTCTTGGACGAACCTGTTTTCCATCAGCTTGTTTGTAGTGGCGGTTTCGACTCTGACCAAATTTCTGTTAGGATTTATTGTAACCCCCATCAGATGATTTTCCCTTCTATTATTCACTATGTGCATGCCGCCGTCATAGCCAGTAAGCAGAAACGGGTTTTCAATGCCTGTTGATAGAAGAAGGTACATGTTAAGGCTTCTGGGAAAGCCGAAAGTAAAGTCGCAATCTTCCCTTTCATAGCATGCTTTCAAGACACTGTTGTAAAGAACTTTGCCGACCTTCCTGCCAGCGTAGTCTGGGTGTGTCATGCTTCTGCAGGTCTCATAAGTCCTGTTCCAGCTGTTTTGGGTGGCGGCGGCGCTGCCTATGATTTTATCGCCATCCAAAGCGACATGCCAAACGTCCCTTTTATCTTCCAGCATTTTTCTTACTTTATCGACGTCTCTGAATTTTTCCATAGGATAGGATTTGTTGTAAACGGTGTCGAAAAGGTTTACTATTTGCTCAGCGTCGGATGCAGCAACTTCCCTTGTTTTCAGGCTTTCATATTGGTACATGCTTATACACAATTTTTATCTTGATTTTAATGGATTTAAACTTAGGAATAAACTTATTATTATATTTATAATTTATAGAATATTCATAAAAATAGTTTATAAATAATTTCTACTTAACAGTATCCGGAAAGGGCTTTTGATGCCGGAGGGGGAGCTATTTCTTAGGCTTGCCTACGAATCTGCATTCGCTGTGACCCATGGCCATGCAGCTCGATTCCACAACGTCCAGCTCGACTTCTAAGAGACATTCAAACATCTTCTGAATAACGCCCAACAGGTAAACGTCCGTGGGGCGGGTGGCGTTTATTTTATACTTTTCTTTAAACCTGAGTGACAACACAGTGTTTTTTGACAACACTTCGAAAGTCTTTTCCTTGAAAGACACGCTTTTGACAGCTATGCCGCCCCACCCAAGCGTGTCCACTATTTTTATAAAAAATTCCAGAATCTTTGTCTTGTCCGCTGTTTTTATACCAAACCTGGAAATATACCTCTTGCACGCCTCGCCCACCTGCAACTTGGCCAAATCTAGGAGCATTCTATAGGCTTCTTCCGAACCTATTTTGTCAGTAAGCCTCTCTACCAATTCTAGTACGATTTTTGACGGGAACAGGATCACGTACTCCCCAAAAAGGACGGCATGGCCACTCTTGTCTATGACGAACTGGCCGTTGTTTATAAGATCTGTGAAAAAGCTTTTGGGCTTCTGGATCATGTTTACCTATATATTATAATAAACTATTACCCTTCGCTTCTTTTCAATGTCCCGCATCCTCTCAAGGTTCTTCGGCCAGGCGACATACACATGCCCGGCCTTTTTTATCTCTATAAGGTTGGCTTTTTTCAGGTTCTTGAAATGATACAGGTACTTGGAGGAAAGTGTCTTGACGTTGCCCTTGTCTCCGAGGAACTTCGCGGCTTCCACAGTGTTCAAAGGCCACTTTGAATTGATTATCTCTATCAGCTTCTTGGCCGTGGCCGACGGCTTGAACTCCTTCTTCCTCTTCATAAAAATTACCTACATTAATCTTGTATCTGCTTAAGATAAATGTGTTGTTTTTAAGTAAATTCAATAAAATTTGCCTAAATCTTCTAGACTCGGGGTCTGACCTTGTCGAAGATGGACGGCAGATAGACAAAGTACGTGCCGCTGGCCTTCTCAAGGAAGATGACAGGCTTTCTCTTGAACAGCGAGTCCAGGTTTATCTTATATACGCCGCCGGGAGTTATCCTAACGGTCTCGAAGCCGAACCGGTCCGCCTTCTTTTCCTTCTCTGGAGCCGGCTTTTCCTTCGGCTCCTTCACCC
The DNA here is from genome assembly GCA_964372425.1 of uncultured archaeon. Classification (GTDB taxonomy): domain Archaea; phylum Aenigmatarchaeota; class Aenigmatarchaeia; order CG10238-14; family SCSR01; genus DATDXT01. Next base: position 4,920 of record CAYJRO010000028.1, on the reverse strand, counting down.
TTATCTCCACATATTCTCCCAAGTCTATAAATTCCTCGACCTTTACCTCCTTTATGCTCCTTGTCTTCCTGTGCTCCTGCACCTTTTTCATCAATTCGGCTTCCAGACTGGTCTCCTTGTTCTGCAGCTCCTGCTCCACCCTCTGCAGCTCCTGAGCGTCCTGCTCCCCCCTTACAAAAGTGAAAAGCCTGGATCCGCAGACACATCCCTTGGAAAGCGAAAAGTTACTGGCGTCATATACCGTGCCGCATCTCGCGCATCTGTGCTGCAATCTAAACACCGGTGAATACCGAGAAAGAATCTGGGTTCTTCTTTATCTTCCTTATGATCTTGGTGGGACCTATGAGGGTTATGCCGTCCTTTACGGAAGCCTTCTCTGCATCCTTGCCGAAGATGCCTGAGACAAAGTTCTGTATCCTGTCCTTGTTTTCTACGAGCTTCTCTGCGACAAGCTGGATGCCCTTCATGTCCTTCTTGATGCTTGCAACTTCTATACCAGGCAAGCCGTCGTCGACCCTCCTCATGGTCTCCTTTATAAGTTCCATCTCTTCTTCAGAAGTCAGGACGCCGTTTGTTACTAGGATGGAACCGTCCTTAACCCTGCTTAATATGAACTTTATCCTGTCGTCCTTTGTCTTGTCATCCAGTATCGCGGACGACACGAAATCCATCTTGAAACCGTTCGGTTTGGCCATGTTCTATCCCCTTTTTCTCGCATGCTTGCCTATTGTGTGATAAAGGTCGTTGATGTTCTTGCCTGTAAGGGCGGATACCCCGACAAGAGGGTAGTCTGGGAAAGCCTGCGATATGGCATCCATGTCCGCATTCTCCTTGTCTATCTTATTGGCAACAAGTATCACGGGTATCCTCTTCTCCTGCAAGTTACCAAGTAGCGTGAGGTTTATCTGTGTGAGCGGGTCCTCGGAAGCGTCCATGACCGCCAGAACTGTGTCAACGTTGTTGAGCCACTTTATGGCTTCTATTACGCCTGTGGTGGCTTCCCTCGCCCTCATCTTCGCCTCTTTCTTTGGTATTCCGTATTTGATGAAGCTCCTGTAATCGACCTTGCTTGCCAGCCCGGGCATGTCCAAAAGATTCAAAAGTATCTTCTTGCCGCTGGGCAGATTGACCTCCAACTTCTCCTTCTTTTTCACCATCCTAGTCTCGTGAGGGATGGTGGAAACTGTGGTGAACTCGTCGCCTCCCCAGTCCTTGGATATCCTGTTGGCCAAAGTGGATTTTCCCACGTTTACATCCCCGTATATGCCGAGCCTTATCTCTCTTCTGATACCAAAGATGTCGTAAAGTTTGTTCAAGAAGTCAAAAAGCATTAATAAACTATTGTTTTAATGCAACTTAAAAGTTAGTCGGTCAATTTTGGCATATCACGATGGCTTTTTAAAGCTGATAGACAATTGTTTTTATGGAAGAGTTATGGAAGAACTGATATCTATAACCGAACCGGCGGCGAAAAAGTTCGGCGAGCTGCTTGAAAAGGAAGGCAAGAAAGACTGGGGTCTCAGGCTGCAGGTCATGGAATACAACTGCGGCTGCGGCAAGCAGAAGACAGGCTACAGGATGGATCCAAAGAAATCTG
>CAYJRO010000028.1:0-3313 GCA_964372425.1 uncultured archaeon | reverse complement strand
GCCGGCGCTAGGATAGATTTTGTGAAAAGTCCTAAGATGTCTGGTTTTGTCTTCGACAACCCGAATGCCAAGGCTTCGGGCGGGTGCGGCTGTGGTGGCGGCTCGTGCGGATGCGGACACAAACACTAGGATAAACTAACTACTAGCTTCAGACAGCATTTTAATTCTGATACCAGCTATTTGCCGGCAAGCCTGTTGGCTTTGACGAATTTCCACAGTCGCTTTGTCATCTCAGACGGACCAACGTCCCCCTTTCCGAATATCTTCGAGACTGGCCAGTCAGCTACCTTGCTAAAGTTCACGTGGTATCCACCGAAAGCCTTCTTTTTCTTACCCAACATATGTTTTACCGAATAATTGTTCGCTTGCTTGGGATAAATATCTTTCAAATCGGCCGCACGAGCCCGGAAAGCCTAGTCTTCGTCCTAGCCTTGTTTATGTCTATGTCCAGTTTTCCCCTTTTGTAAGCCGTCCTGCAGTACCTGCAGAGACTGGCATAGCCTATCCTTATCAGCTTGCCTACCTCGGCGACCGGCTTTGCGCACCCGTGGCAGTTGTGGTTTATAATCATTCACCTTTTTTCAAATGCTGACTCAACCGCTTGAACTGTGAAAGAACTGAAGTTTCGATTGAGCAAAAGTATCTGTCACACACATCCTTCATAAAACAATTAACGGGGTGAAAGTTTAAATAATTGAAATGACGATGGTCATGGAATTTTATAAAAGGCATGAAAGGATATTTTTATTATGAGCAAAACTGGCAGCATAGAAAGGATGAAGAAGAAGCTTACACATGAACAGTTCGAAGTTTGCTTCATGAAAGGCACGGAGGCTCCATTCACAGGGGAGTATATACACAACAAGGAGAAGGGCGTCTACAAGTGCGTCTGCTGCGGAAGAGAGCTTTTCAAATCCGGGGACAAGTTTGATTCTGGCACGGGTTGGCCAAGCTTCACCAAGCCTGCAAAAAAGGGCATTGTGTCAGAAAAGGACGACTCTGGCCATTTCATGCACAGGACGGAAGTGACATGCCACAAGTGCGGCGCCCATCTGGGACATGTTTTTGATGACGGCCCCGAACCCACGGGCAGGAGATACTGTATAAACTCTGTCTCACTGAAGTTTGTAAAAAGCAAGTGAGTGCTTTTATCAGTAGCCGGACGAGGCTCCCTGCACAATTATGGTCCCTGTGAAAGACGGGGTTATGTGGTCGTGATAGTTCCATGCGCCTACCCTGTTGAAGGTGAAGGACCAACTGTCTCCAGTATTCAAATTAACACATGCATCAACCTTGCTGCCTTGGCAGCCTCCGCCTTCCGGATAGATGTTGTGCGTGGGGTGGGCGTTCGAGGCGGGGCGGCGGGGAGACGCGTCTTCGTTTACCCATGTCACTGCTTCTCCAACTTTCACTGTCAGGCTTCTAGGCTCGAACCCAGAAGCTGTTATTCTGACTACGTTTTTGAGCTCGGCGGCCGGCGGCTGCTCGGCAGGTGGTTGTTCTGGCTCTTGCGGCGATGGGGGAAGCGTCCGCTCTTCCTGTGCGGGCGTCTGTACTGGCTGTTCCTGTGCAGGCTGTTGCGGTGCTGACGGCACTTCAGGCTGCGTCTGTGTTGCCGGTGCCTGTTGTGTGCAGCCGCTCAGCACTACAATCGATAACAGGAAGATAAAAGCCAGTGTCCTGCCTAAAGCATGCGTCATGAAATAATTTCTGTCTGGCTTAAGCTTAAAACCACTGCCTGCTGTCTCACAATACTTCCTTCAAAATCGACTTTTGCGTCTCCAGTATCTTGTCCGCAAGAGACGACATGTCCCTCGTATAGTGTATGGTGAGCTCGGTGGTCAGCCTGCCCTGCAGCAGGTCTACCTCATGGCTCCTGAGGCTGCTGTAAAGCGACTCGAACATCCTCCTGAAGTCATACGGCTTGATGCCGTACTTCCTGATGTTGTCCCAGTAGCTTCTCTTGTTGTTGTAGGCGATCTTGAGCAGGCCCATGGAGTCCTTATGGAGGAATGTGACGAAAGCCTTCTTGGTCCGTCTGAGGTAGGACAGTTCGATGATGAATCCTTTCTCAAGCTCTGTCTTCTTCAGACTGTCGAAGTTCTTAACAAGGTAAAATATTTCTGAGGTGCGCAGGCCTGTCAGAACATGCAGTATGCAAGTGGCCTTCAGCCTCCTCTCCTCCATGGACTTTATGGTATCAAGTATCCTCTCCTTAGGGACTTCCCTTACCAGTATCTGGGGTATCTTCTCCTCGGCCCAGCTTATTCCTGATTTTGTCCTCAGCTCCTTGAACCGCTGGTAGTATTTGTATGTGTCGTTCTTCAGGTCGAGGTACTTGGAGAGGGCTGCCAGCGCCTGCAGCATGTGCCTTTTGGCGGACTTCTTCTCCTCCGACACTTTCTTGAACTCTAGCGCGAAATCAAGCGGGTTCATGAAAAGCATGCTGCCGTACCTCTTGGCATGGTTCAGAAGGTTGTTTATGTGGGCCTTGTTATTAGACTTGAGGGAGCAGAACTCGGCGAATTTCTTCCAATCCAGGCTGTCGAGTTCCTTTGTCATAATTATATTTGGGTAATGTGAAATTAATTTCATGAAGACAAAGACTATCAAGCAATCGGTAATTTTCGATGCGAAACCTCACGAGGTCTACGAGGCTTTGATGGACTCGAAAACACACTCGAAGTTCACGGAATCAAAGGCATCCATAAGCAGGAAACAGGGAGGGAAAATATCGGCCTACGACGGCTGGATAGAGGGGGAGAATGTCAAGCTTGTAAATGACAGGAAGATAGTCCAGAAGTGGAGGGGGTCAGACTGGCCTGAAGGTCACTTGTCTGTAGCGACTTTCGAACTGAAAGTGGAAGCTGGCAAGACCAAGCTTACATTCACCCAGACAGACGTGCCAGAAGAGCATTACAAAGCCATAAGCAGCGGCTGGAAGGAACACTATTGGGACAAGATGAAAAGGACTTTCGGCTGGTAAGTGCATCCAATTTATTCTTGTTTTTCGGACGATATTCGATGGGGGCCAGAAATTCTAAAATACAGTGTTGGGTTGGAAAATAAACTATTCAGAAGCGGCATATAAGAGTATGCTTCTTGTAGTATTTCTGGTGGTAGTCCTCTGCTTTCCAGAAGTCCGATGCTAGGACTATTTTCGTGACTATCGTGCTCTTGAACTTTCCGGATTTTTCCAGCTTTTCCTTGGATTCCAGCGCAGCTTTTTCCTGCTCCTTTGAATGGAAGCAAATCACAGACCTGTACTGGGTGCCCAAGTCCGGACCCTGCCTGTTAAGCTGTGTCGGGTCGT
>CAYJRO010000027.1:5617-8902 GCA_964372425.1 uncultured archaeon | reverse complement strand
ACGAACTCTTATCGCTATTGACTCAAAACCTTCTTTTTGGAAAAAGAAGCAAAAACGGCGGCGGCAACCCCTAAAGAAAAACTACGGCAGCAACGAATTTTCGGCGGGCTCGCAACTCGAAATTTTTCCCCTCGGGAACGTTGCACTAAAATTTCGTCTTCCCTTCTGTCAGAGAGCATAACAGCGATTTAACGGTTCCGCTCGGTTGCACCTCGCTACACCCAAATCGGCTTCGCCGACTTCTGTTAATGCCAATGTTAGGTGACATATTACTCAGAATTTTGCTTGATTTGATTGTAACAATTTAAAAATATTCTAGTCGCCTTTGGTTTTTTTATTTTTCTGAGTTTCTTTTTTTGATGTCAACTCCATTAAAGGTATCATTGATCTCTAACTTCAATTCCATCTTGTGTTAATGAATATTCCACCCTTGGAGGCATTTCTGCAAAACTTCTCTTTTAGGTGACGTTTACTTTACAGCTCACTAGTCGTCTTGTTTCAGGTATCCAGTCCCAATTCCTTCTTTGCTACTTCCTTGAGTATCTTTATCAGCTCCAGCAGGTTGCTCTTCCTTATCGCCACTGCCCCCACGGACTTGAACTTGCTGCTCGACCTTATCAGGTTGTCGTGCTTGGTCTGGTTGATCCTCACGAACTCCTCCTCCCCTGGATACTTGGGCTGCTTGAAGATGTCCACCCACATGTAGTCTATCTCGCTCATCTTTATCTTGCCCACGAACTTGCTCGGACCAACGGCATAGTATATCTTGGCCGGGCCCTTCTCGTCGTAATTTATCCTCTTCTCTATAAGCATCTTTTCGCACAGCTTGGTGACGGTGTGCCTGTTGAGTGTCAGCTCATTTGCTATCTCGACTATTGTCATGCCTCTTGTGCTCTTGTATAGGACATCCAGTATGTTCCTTGCGTTCTCACTGTCATAATCCATCTCTTTTGAACTCTTGAACTGCTCCATAAACTCACCGGAAATGAACTGCCGATATCTTTATATAGACGTAGTGGTATTTAAATATTTATGTATAGAAATTAACTTCTACTAGGAGGTAGATAAACATATGACCGTAATTTCAATATACAAGATCGAAAACCCGCTGAGCTTGGAGGAAGTCACCAGCAAGCTCGACAAGAAGAAGGTGGGCTCCGGCTGGATGTCCGCCGAGCAGAGCAGATACACCGACAGCGAGGCTTTCGTGCAATACTGGTACAACGAGGACATAGAGAACGTCATGAAGAGGACCCTTCCTGATAAGGAAGCTGAGGAGATATTCACCATGCTTAAGCAAAACGGCAGGACAGTGCTGCTGAGGAGGGTCTATTGCTTCATAAACCTGGTGAGCAACACGCTCGAGATATACAGGTGGAAGGACGGCAGGACTGACGAGATAGTCAGCGCGTTCGAGGGACTGCTTGAGACAAGCATAACCCCGATCACCATCAAACCGGAGGACTTGAAGAAGCTGTACCTTACCCATTCGATGGAGGTCAGGCAGGCAATATTCAAGAACGTCGAGGGGCTGATGTACGAGATAATGAGGGGCAGCTGCCTGGAGAACAACGAGAAGTTCAAGGACTACTCTGAAAGGTTCCAGGACTCCCTGAGGATAGTCAGCTTCAGGCCAAGGATAAGGTTCCTGAACGGCGGCGGAAAGTACCAGATAACGGTGAACGGCGACAAGGGGACCGTGAGGTTCAGCAACCCCGACAACGGCTTCAACTGGAGGCCCAGGTTCGAGGTCAGGCAGGTCACGTTCATGATAGCTTCTACTCTCGGCGACACAGCAGGCTGAGGGTAGATTGCCTAATTTTCAATGGTGCATTAATGAGAAACAAAAGGATGAAGAGAACCGTCTTCGAAGGCTTCCATCTGGACTACATAAAGGATGACGGTGAGTTCGGATTCTGGAACCCAAAGACGAACGAGTACATTGTTATAAAGGCAGAAAAGACTCGGTAAAGTGTGTCTAACATAAGAAGTTGATTTGCCGTGGTCACAAATGCCGCAAGGATGAGGATAATGATTGACAACAGTGTCTGGGTGGAGACAGTAAATTATCCAGAACTTGGAAAATTGGTGCAAGAACTGGGAAGCAGACACGAATTGCGGAGCTCTGAAATAACAGACCGCGAGATGGACGAATCTGCAAGGATTATGAACATGGAGTATGCGGGTCGCGGCGACACTTTAAGGAAAACTTATGGTGAGGCACGGATAACTGGAAAGGTCAAGCTTTCAGAAAGAGTCGAGACTTTGGCCGAAGAATATATGGTATTGTTGAAACCATCAAAGAAGCAAAGAAAGTTATGGAAAAACGACTTGAGGCTGGCCGCATGCGCAGCGCTAGACTCCATAGATGTTGTATTCACTTTTAACAAGAAAACTCTCGGTAGCGAGAAGTTTCAGCTTGTATACAAGCAGGTCAATATTAAAAGGAAACTCAAGACACCCATATTCATCAAACAGGCAGATTTACTCAGAAGATTTCTTGGCGCATAGTTCCCTGTCTATCTGTTCTCCAACACGACGCTTGACCATTCTGGAGAATTCCAGTGGCGTCATGCCAAACTCCTTCTTGAACTTCTTCTGATGCTTTGAAAGCCTTCCCATACTTGTCACCTTCAACTAATTATTGTACTTCAAAGACTTAAATCAGTGCCACTGGATGCTACACCGACTAGAGCTGCATAGCTTTCTCGATGACAATCTTACCGTCCGATACCGTGACCTTTACCATGGTACGGTCGTTCCAGCCCAGAGATCTGGCCTGCTTGGTGACAAACACCACATGGGCGTTGTGCCATCTTACAAGCTTCTTGACGTCTGCCTGGGGAGCTACTTTCTTCATAATTCAAGACTGTCAAACACTGTAATCAATAGAAACCGTGTAATACGTGTATATTTAAGCCCTTGAAGCTGTAATAAAAATATGAAATGCTGGAACTGCGAAGGAAAGATGGCGTTGCATTTCAATCCTGATTTCTGGTACTGCGGGAAATGCATGATAAAGGTGGGTGTGCTACACATTTGACAATCTGTTTTAAATCAAAGTTATAAAACTAGAAGTCTAAGAGTATTTTTACTTGGGTCCATAGTCTATCGGCTAGGACGCCACCCTTACAAGGTGGAGAGTGTGGTTCGATTCCGCATGGACCCACAAAATTATTTTCATCTCACCGGAAATGAACTGCCGATATCTTTATACTTTAATTTACTCTAATGTTTTTATTACAAATGTCTGAATTTTTAGAAATTAATCTTTCTGAAGAATTG
>CAYJRO010000027.1:4123-5607 GCA_964372425.1 uncultured archaeon | reverse complement strand
TAAAAACGTTAAGTTTGTTTTAGATTGCATAGTACCTTGTTTGCAATTAAGTTATAAAAAGAAAATTATACAAGATTTTATTAGAAAAAGGTATGGTTTGTCGGTTAATTAACAATAGTGGTAGATTAATATGGTAAAATTTGAAAGGTTCGGCGTAGCTGTGGCCATCGAAAAGGACGACAGGTATCTGCTGCTGAAAAGGTCTGACAGCGGTTCCTTGCCGGGCATGTGGGAATTTCCTGGCGGCAAGTCAGAGCTAGGAGAAAGCTATCTGCAAGCCGCTGTCAGGGAAACCAAGGAGGAGACTAACCTTGATGTCGGTAATCTTGAACGTGTCAGCGAATATGACAGGATGATGACGGACAGGGACAGGATGGTACACGTGATTCTTCTTTATGCGAAAGAATTTTCCGGGGACATCAGGCTGAGCGGAGAACACTCTGCCTACGGCTGGTACAGCGAAGAGGAAATAAGAGGTCTTCAGAAGATTAAGGTGGATGTTCTGAAGTTCTTCGAGATCAGCGGCCGGCAGTAGGCAGTTGGTATTCAGTAAATCTTCCTGGAGCATCGGGGTCGTAATAGCCTGTCGGCGGCAATACAAAACCTATGCCTATGAAACGCCTTTGGAATTCTGCTACTTCATTCTCCGACAATCCTTTGGGAACATAAAGCCTGTTTGGAGTGTTTCCTGTTATCGGCAGTATCTCCTTCCAGTCAACTCTTCTCGCATCAAATGGCAGGATTTCTCTGTTGGTATAATCGTCAAGTGAATTTATTCCATATTTTATTCCGTATTTGTGCATCACTGTGTCTTCAACGGCTTCCCAAAACCCGTCTATTCTTTCCGGAAGGCAGACAGGACAGGTTATAAATCCTAGGTCGACTAGTTTGTTCAGACCGTCGTCGCCTACCGCCAAGAGTACTTCATTGTATGATTTGGGTCCCCTGTTGCCAGACCTGCAATTTGTCAGACCAAGCAGGCCCGAAGACAGCCTCGCAGACCAGATTTTGGCATACGGTCCTTCATTGGAATACTCGGAAATGCGGACATCTGACGGTATTGATAGTAAACTGGCCAGTTCCGGAACAGTAAACTTTTCGTAACCGTTGTTTATGTAGACATGGTAATAATTCTGCGGCATCTATTATATGTTCGTGTAAAAAGCTTAAATGTTTGCTAAAAGCTTTCACCCAAACTGGTCGTAATTTGTCAAATCGGTTTCCCTACCGCATTTGCATCTTACTTTGTACATCTCTCCCAAGGAAGTCGGCGTTATTTCAAACGTCAATCCACCACCAACAAGATGAAGACCACGCGGTATTCCAATGTCCGGTATAAAGCCTTTTTTCATATGATCTAAATAGTGTTTTGTAAACTCTTCTAATTTCTTCTTCCCGCCCTCGCCTATCCTTTCCATGACATATCTCTCTATGTTTTGTTCTGTCATTAGGCTAATCACTATATGAGTAATAGTATTATATAA
>CAYJRO010000027.1:0-4023 GCA_964372425.1 uncultured archaeon | reverse complement strand
ATTAAGTTATTATAATTATGGAGCTGGAAGTCGAGAAGAAGGACGACAAGTCCGCGACTGTGAAAGTGAGGGGCGAACCGTTCGGTTTCTTGAACATGATAAGGGAGGAGCTGTGGAACGACAAGAACGTCCTAGAAGCTGCGATACTCCAGGACCATCCCTTGACAAGGAGTCCCAGCATATTCGTGAAGGTAAAGTCCGGCGACCCCACCGATGCGTTGGACAAGGCCGTCGACAGGATAAAGGGCAACATAGGAAAGTTCAGGAAAGCCTTCGAGAAAGCTGTTTAGATGATACTGCTTATGGTAAACAAAGAAATTCTAAAAGACAGAAGTATTTTTGTATGCAAAGTGTGCAACTTCCATTATTTTGACGAAAATGTGGCTAGGAAATGCGAAGTGTACTGCGAATCCCACGGCAGCTGTTCCAACGAGATAACTAAGAATTCTGTCGAAAGAAGTGGTTTGAAGTAAATCATCTTATCTCTATCTGGTCTTCCTTGTAGCCCAATTCCCTCAGGAATTCCATGAGCCTGCCCCTGTGGTCACCCTGAAGCTCAATGTGGCTTTGCTTGACAGTCCCGCCGCATCCTAACATGGTCTTCAGCTTGGTGGCGACTTCCTTGGCATCGCTGGCTATGCCTTCTATGACGGTCGTCGGCTTGTTATATTTCCTTTTTTCAATAAAAACTCTTATCTTCTGCAACCCCTTGTCTATAGTCTTGCAGACGCACAGTTCAAGTGGCAGGCCGCACGTAGAGCATACGTTTTGCATCTATCTAATCACTGACTCCCGCTTTAGTGTAAGGATTCGGGCGATTGTTCTCCTGAGCTCTCTTATCCTTCCAGGATTCTTGATCGGCCTTCTCATCTTGATGTTTCCCCTTTCCTTGAGAAGGTCCAGCTTTGCATCCTGCAGCCTCTTGTCAAGCTCCTCTTTCTTCAGTCCTCTGATTTCTTTGGTTGCTTTTGACATCCTTATAACCTTATTTTGTTTTATTGATAAATATTATTAAGCCTTCTTTTCGGCGGCATCGGCTTCCTGCTTGATAAATTCGAACTCCTTGGGCGACTGCTTCAATATCTTGACCTTGATCCCGACCATGCCGGCCTTCATGTTGGCTGTCGCGCTGCCATTGTCGACCAGCGTCTCTGCATAGTCGCCTGAGTGGATGATATAGCCTTTTTTGAACTTTGACCTTAGCGATCTCTCGCTGCCTATCAGCTTTCCCGAGACCTCTATGAGAACCCCGATGGCTCCGGCCTCCAGCACTCTCTCTAGATAAAAGTTTGCGACCTTCTTGTAGTTTATGCCCCTTTCTATGGAGTCCACTATCCTGCTCGCAACTATGTTGGAGTCCAGGAACTTGTTGTCCACTTCCTTGACGTCCACTAGCGGGTTGTCTATACCGAACTTCTGCTTTATCTCTTCTGTGACCTCGTCTATCCTCTTTCCCGACCTTCCTATCACCAAGCCGGGCCTGCTCACATGAACGATTATCTTGGTGCCAAGGGCGGTCTTCTGTATATCGCTGTGGCTGTAGCCAGCTTTCTTGAACTTCTCGGCCAGAAATCCCTGTATGTCCGACAGCCTTATGCCTTCCTTGACAAATGTCTTTTCTATAGCCATGCTCATCTCTCCTCCAATATAACATTCAGGTTGGCGGACTTTTTCTTCCTTCCCCTGAACCTCCACCTCGTCCTTCCCTTGAAGCTCTTCGGACCCTTGTCGGCCGATATGGTCTTTATAAAAAGTTTTTCCGTGTTCAGCTTGTTCTGCTTGGCATTGGCCTCTGCGCTTTCAAGGAACTGGAGCAGGGTCTGTGCTGTCTTGGTGTACTGCTTGCCTTTTATTGAAATTTTCTCGTCCAGCAGGCCGTTCAAAAGGTTCTTGGCCTTGGCTATGTTCTTGCCCCGTATGAGGTCTATTACAACCCTCGACTTCAAAGGAGACACTGCGGCGCTTGTCAGTTTGGCTGTGGCTGTACCCATATTCATCACCTAGGTCTTGCTCGCGTAGAACTTGGAACCCCTTGTGGCACCAAGGCCCGGCGCGCTGTGCTTTACGTGCTTTGTGGGTATGGAAAATTCTCCCAGCCTGTGCCCCAGCATCTCGGGAGCTATGACCAAAGACGTCCATTTGGCGCCTTCCTTCGCCTGCTGGCCTTCCTCGGCCTTGGCTCCGCCCACATAAACACCTATCTTCACGCCAAGCATCTGCGGCAAAATTACCATGTCTCTCAGGTGGGTCTTGTGAAACTTGTCGGGTTGCTTCTTTATGTTCTCCAAAAACTTCTTCTCCTGCTCCGTGAGGCCGCGCTTTAGATGCCTCCTCTCGCGACTAGCGATTAGCCTGCTGAAGTCATCTGTGCTCATGGCTTTTATCTGCTCGATGTCGAGCCCCCTGAACTTGAATTCCCTTGGCAAATCATCAACCTCTGATTCTTTTAATTGTTTGGTTTAAAGCATATATATTTTTAGTTTACTAGTTAGTTTAGTGATATGGTGGTAAAGGACATTGCTGAGGATAAGTTCAAAGAGCTTTTATTGCATATATGTGACAAGGACACTGCCGCCGAGATGGCCAACTGGACAGAGGAGAACCCTCTTGCTGGACACTGTCTTGTCGTCTCTCTTGTTGCCCAGAAACTTTTTGGCGGGGATATAATGAGTGCTTCTCTTGATGGTGTCCCAGAGTTCTCATATATTGGACGGCACTTTGTCAACAGACTGCCCGACGGCAGGATAGAAGACTTTGCAAAAGAGCAGTTCGGAGACAGGTATCCTACAGGCCTCAAGTTCAAAGTAAAGAAAAGGAATGGCATCTTATACAATGAGCAGACAGGCAAGCCGAAGCAGGTGATGAGGCGTTACAGAAAACTCAGCTACCGATTGGCCGGAGCTGCGAACGGAAACAGCCCGCTTTTCGACGACCCGGTCTATCAGGAATGCTTCTACCAAGCCTTGGAATCACCATGCCAGAAGATGGGCTTCGGTGTAGTGGTGAAACGCGGCGGCGAGACAGTATACAAGGGCTGCAACGACCAGGCCATAGAGGAACTGAAGCACATGTGCGAGCCTACTTGCATCAGGCTTAACATACAGTCAAGGACAGAGCAGATGCTGGGAGCGTGCAGCCACGCAGAGGAGCTGGTCATAAAGCATCTGGCCAAAGAGAGGATACCAATTGATGAATGCGAGATTTACATTGCTGGAGTTTATTCAAACGGGCTGCCGTGGATAAAGGAAGCTCCGGAACACACGTGCCTAAGGTGCTCGACGCAGATGTACAATGCAGGATTCAAGAAGATTTACGTTCCGATGGCCGACGGGTGGAAAGGTATAACCAGGCAGGAAGCCGTGAACGGGGCAGTAGCATATGCTACCAAGCAGAAGAAGGCTTAGACTTTTACACTGCAAAAACCAACTGGAAATGTCCACGGTGATGTGCAATACTAATGGGTATAATATCTTCTAATTTTGGCTATCGCATACCAATCAACTCCCTGCAACCTCCTTATGGACAAAGGATTGAATCGAGGATAAGGGACAGCGGGCTTGCACGCGTTTTCTTTCCCTGAAGCCATAGACATTACATCAGCAAAAGCAAATTCGCTATTGGCATGAGTAAAACTTTCCATAGCCTTGCCTTTGCGGAAGCAATGCATAGAATCAAGTATGCAGATCAACGCGGCGCGCGATTCTATGCTATCGATATTGCAATAGCTTGTCCTCAGTTCGAACTTTATCCTCCAGTTGCCTCCTTCTATGGCATTCGTCGTCAAAGCTCCGGCAAAATTATTGTCCGCATCAATAAACTGGGGATACTTTTCCTTCAGATAATCAAGATACTCCTCCTTCAGCTTGGCATACTGCTGTCTTAGGTAAGCTTTGGCGTCCTCTGGCAACCCGCTTCTTTGTATGCGCTTCAGCGTCTTGTCCTTCTTTGCCAGATTCCTTGCCTCATGGAACAGGCATCTTTCATGATTCGGCCAGCCGAAGTATGCTTTATGCCCGTCTGTCA
>CAYJRO010000026.1:0-8947 GCA_964372425.1 uncultured archaeon | reverse complement strand
AAAAATATTATGAATAATTATAATAATAGATGCAAAATACATGAAAATAAACGACGGTATAGCAGAATTCATAGGGGCTTTGATAGGAGACGGCTGTCTGTCAAAATGTAGTTGCATTTACAGGACAGTGGGAGAACAATTCCGAATATTATGAAACAATAATAAGAAATATTTCTATCAAATATTCGGAATAAAAGGATATTTGTATCACAGAAAAGATGACAATACAGCAAGATATTTTATAAATAGCAAATCATTGGTAATGTGGTTGAACTCTCAGGGAATACCACTTGGAATCAAAGACGATAAGATAAAGGTTCCCAACGAAATCACCGATGATATGAAACTATCTGCGGCCTGTATAAGAGGCATTTTTAACACGGACGGTACTGTTTATAGGAGATACGGCAAACCCCATGGAAGACACCCTAAACATTACAAAAATTATGCTACAATACAATTTTCACTTAGAAACATGAGTGTCATAGAATTTGTCAAGAACACTTTAGAAACAATGGGTTTCAACATCAACAAAATTACAAAAGACAGAAACAGTTGGGTCTGTAGAATAACATCACAAGTAGATGTAGATAGATTCTTCAGAGAAATAGCGAATAATCACAAATACCACTCAAATAGATATAAAGAAATAAGGAACAATTAAATAACATGGGCCTATAGCTCAGCATGGTAGAGACATGTGTCCTAGAAAGCAGCACGCTCTTATCACATGGGAGTTACGTGACGGTCCAGGGTTCAAATCCCTGTGGGCCCACATATTTTTAAACTTTTCCGCCCAACTTAAATCAAGAAGATGCCTATGAAAGACGTGGAAAAGAGACTGCGTGAGCTGGAGTTCATAAAGCCGGACGAAAGCGTCATGATGGTTAGATACTGCGATGAAAAATGCAACTGGAAGCCGGGCTACAGCCACGAGTACCACGGGTGGTCTGGCCAGGTGATATGGTTCTTAGCCGACGTTTATTTTGTAGATGAAAATAGGAGGAGATACATCATGAAATGCCCCATCGACACTTTCGGCTCCGAGGCCATAAGGCACTTCGTCGACACAAGAGTAAGGCTGTCGAGAGAACTGAGGGAAGCAGGAGTTAGCGTGCCGCTTATGAAGAAATACGACAACGGTACTATAGTCTACGAGTTCATAAAAGGCCAGACACTCTCTGAAGCAATAAAAAATCATTCGGACAAGGAAGGCCTTTACAGAGCGCAACGCATGGAAATAGCGGCCAAGATAAGGGCCATGGGCTACAGCATGCCCGACGACCATGATAAAAACTACATTGTCACCCCCGACGATGAGGTTTTCCTGATAGACCTTGACCTGATGGAGCAATGACTGCGCAAAGCAAACTATTTAAAGCTAATGCTATTAATTTCTTTTGACAAGCATGGACGAGAAGATAAGCCTGGAAGAATTCCTAAGGGAGATGATGCTAATATTGGACAAGAGGCTGAAGAGCATAGAGTCGGAGATAGGCGTTTTGAAGACGACGATAGACGAGATAAGGAAGCTGAACGGCCAAGTGAAGGAAAGGCAGACAATGCCCGCGGCAAAAGCAGAATACACCAAGCATTCGGAAGAACTTATGACTTTCGACAAATCCCTGCTGAACACGCTGGAGGGCATGTAGATGATCGAGATAAACATAGACAGGAAAGGCCTTGTGATCAAGAGGACGCAGAATGGCAATGGAATCCCTGAAGACAAGATAAAACCCCTGCTCCAGACACTCGAGAAGAACGAATTTGCATTAAAAATACTTGCCGAGAGGGTTGACGTGCTGCTTGATCTGTTCAGGAAGACGGCTCAGAGCGGAAACGGCGTCAAGATAGACAAAAAAATACTGAACGGCTTGGAGAACGGTAAAGAGGAACAGCCTACCTCAGCCTGATAGATTCCAGGTTCTTCGGCGCGCGCGCTTCTATGTTGAATATCCTTTTTATCGAGTTTGCAAGCTCGACTGTCTTATGGGGCTCGCCGTGCACGCACACCACCCTGTTCGGCCTGGATGGCATGTGACCTATGAAGTTCAGCAGCTGCTTCCTGTCGCTGTGCGCGCTCAGGCCGTCCGCTGTATAGATTTCCATGTTCAGATTTATGGTAGCTTTCCTGCCGCCTCCCAGGTCTATGGGTATCTCCTTCCACCCCTTCTGTATCCTCCTGCCGAACGTCCCTTCTGCCTGGTAGCCTACAAAAATCAACGTGTTGTTCTGGTCCTCCGCAAGGTTCTGCAAGTGCTGGATGACCGGCCCGCCGTTAAGCATGCCGCTTGTCGAGATTATCACGCATTCCTTCTCGTTCCATATCTTTTCCCTGTCGGCCTGCGCAGCCACCCTCTTGAAGATAGGATCGAGGAACGGGCTGCTGCCGCCGAAGATGTCCTTCTGCACGTACCTGCTCAGGTATTCCGGATAAGCAGTGAATATACCGTTTGCGTCCCATATCATGCCATCCAGATATACGGGATTCTGGAAGCCGTTGTTGACAAGTATTGCCATGAGCTCCTGGGCACGCTCCACGCTGAACGAAGGGATAAGCACCACCCCCTTCCTCTGCATAGTCTTGTTCACGATGTTCATCAGCTCCCTCTCGGTCTCCTCCCTTCTTGGCATGATGTCGTCTATGGCACCATATGTAGATTCTATTATCAGCGTCTCTACTCTCTGGAAATTTGTATAGGCCGGGTCGAGCAGGTTGGTCCTGGAGTATTTCTGGTCCAGTGCGTATACAAGGTTGTGCATACCCTCGCCCACATGAAGGTGCGGGGAGGCCGAGCCGAGTATGTGTCCGGACGACTGGAATGTCAGCCTTATGTCAGGAGCGACGTCCGACACCTCACCATAATCAAGAGTGATCGCATGCTTCACGGCTTCCTTTACCCCGGTAGCTGTGAAAAGTGCAGTGCCGCTGTTCTTTTGCATCACGTCTATGTAATCCAGCCATAGCAATGTGGCAAGGTCCAAAGTAGGCGTGGTCATGTAAAGCGGGCCCGAAAAACCGCGCTCATAAAGTATGGGAACCGCTCCCATGTGGTCAAGATGGCTGTGAGATATTATAATGGCATCTATCTCCGTGTAGTCGAATTCCTTTGCCCCGAATATGGGAAGCAGGTCGTCCAGGTTGGTTGCGCTGGCCTTTATTCCGCAGTCTATGACGACTTTCGATTTTGGCGTCTCCACGAGCGTGCAGCTCCTTCCGACTTCCTGCCAGCCCCCCAGCCCGACTATCCTTATCCAGTCCCTCTTCGCCTTCCTTTCCCCGAAAATGCTCTCTCCCACATCGTTCAAAAAATCCTTCCTGAACTTTGTCTCTGTGTGCATCATCTTCCTGATGCCGTCTACTATGTCCGAGTTTATCGCAGGTATCCTCTCTATCCTCGGCGACCATAATGTCTCGCCCTTTATCTTCTTGAAAAGCTCCCCGCCCCTGCCTATGACCATCCCAGGCTTGTGGGAAAGTATGATGACAAGGCTCCTCTCGGGCTCAAAATAGACATTCTTTACGCCCGCTTCCGGCGGCACGCTGTCCAATATAAACTTCTTTGTGTATTCCTGGTCGCTCAGGATGCTGCTGTCCGCCCTTATCTCTATCCTTTTCTTTACCTGGCCCACCAGCTCTCGCACAGTCTCCTCGCTGTTCCTGAAGAATTCCTTGCTTTTTGTGTACAGGATTATTTCCGAGCCTTCGAGCTCAAGCTTAGCCGCTACCTTTGACGGAAGCAAATCCTTTACCTTCTCTAAGATAGGCAACATAAACCATCACACTTACCAATAATAATTTACAAGCAGTCCCGTCCAGACTGGATGCGAGTTGAAAGCATCATTTCCTGTCAAAACCGAAGCGTTCAAACTTCACTCCGCTTTTATTTATCACGCATACATCGATTGCCTTGCCGCCGGACGCAATGTCCCTCTCCACGGCAGCTCTTATCGCCCTCACGGCAAGCTTTGCACCCTCGTCCGATGACATGCCTTCCCTGTAGCTGTCCTCTAGGACCCCGAGCGCTATCGGCGACCCGGAGCCGCTGGCGGCGAATCTCTTGTCCTCTTCGTAGCTGCCGAACGCGTCGAACGAAAAAAGTGTCGTGCCTTTATCTTCGTCGTACCCGCCCATCAGAAGCTGCACATAATAGGGGTAGAATTTGTTGCCCTGCAGGATGTTTGAAAGCAGGGCGCCGGCTGCGTTCATGCCTATCCTCCTGCTGTTGTTCATGTGGTAGAGCTTGAATTCGGCCCTCAGATATCTTGCAAGAGCCTGGCCGTCTGCTGCAAGTCCTGATATAGTCATGACTATCTTCTCGTCCAGCTGTATCACCTTCTCGCTCTCCTTGCTCGCGACGAGATATCCCATGCTGCTCTTCTTTTCAGCAGCCACTATAAGCGAGTCCCTGCATATGATTCCCAATGTCGTGGTCCCGGACTTTTTCAGCTTAGGTTTAAATTCATCTGTCAAATCAGATTACCTCGGATAAAAACCAGCGCAAACACGCATTTATATAAATTTAATTGCACCCACAGATATTTAAGCTTATCTGCCGATAATAAAAGTTTATTGAGATGACCTGAAAAACAGATGAGGTGAAAAGAAAATGGGAAAATCTTACGTGAAGATGGAAGTGCCGAAGGAGCTCAGCGACAAGGCTCTCCAGTTAGTGGAGATGGCCAGGAATGGCGGCAAGCTAAGGAGAGGCACAAACGAGACCACGAAACTGGTCGAGAGGGGCCAGGCCAAGCTGGTAGTGATAGCCTCTGACGTCGAGCCAGAGGAGATAATAATGCACCTTCCGGTGCTGTGCGACGAGAAGAAGATAGATTACGTGTTCGTTCCCAGCAAGCTTGAACTAGGCAGGGCCAGCGGGATAGATGTGCAGTCCGCAGCTATAGCTGTGATCGATCCGGGAGAGGGCAAGGACATTCTCGCAGAGATAAACGGCGGCCTACACAAGCTAAAGTCGCAGTCGTAGTCTTTATTGGTGAATGAAAGATGGCTTTGGAAGATTCTGCGCCGGCAGAGGTCTTGCAGCTGCTAGGCAGGAGCGGGGTGAAGGGCGTGAACCAGGTGAGATGCAAGATTCTTGACGGCCCGGAGAAGGGCAAGGTACTTGTAAGGAACGTCTTCGGCCCTGTCAGGGTGGGGGACATTCTCATGCTCAAGGAGACCGAGATGGAAAGCGCCGGAAGGCTGGATGGAAGGTAGATTGCTATAAAGTGCAGTTTCTGCGGGCAGAGCTTCAAGACGGGCTTGGGAAAGATGTTCGTGAAGAATACAGGAGAGACCTTTTACTACTGCGGTTCCAAGTGCCAGAAGAATTCCAGACTGGGAAGGCTGCCGAAAAAATTGAAGTGGGCAAGGCCTAGGAAAGCCTGATTCAGCAGACAGCGGTCCAGGTCTTTGTAATCGCGCCCACGCTGGCGCAGTCTGTTATAGTGTTCACATATTCGAATCCGGACGTCACGCCGGAGATGTTGAAGGTGTAGATGAACCCAGGCTTTATAGTCAGGTTGGAGGCGGAGCAGGAGACTACGGAGCTCCCCGAAATGCAGAGAGGCTGGGTTGGCGACGAGCCGTTGAGATAGGCCTCCTGCAGCGTTATCTTGATCAGGTCTATCAGGCCGGTGTTGGTCAGCTTTCCGGACAGCTCGCTTCTTGTGCTGCAAAAATTGACATTAGAAATCGCTATCCCGCCGCTGGAGCAGAAGATGGTAGTGTTGGTCATCTGGTCGACCTGGTTGGTGGTGGTTGTGGTGAATCCCTTTACCCATATGCTTATTATGCCGGCCACGGCTACGGTGAAGGCTATCAGGAGTACCGTTGCGATAAGAGGCTCGATGCCTTTCGAGTTTTTCATAAGAAAACCACTAGGTGCACAGCTTCTCCCGGTCAGGCATTATGCCGGTGCAGGAGCGGGAGTTCACTATCAGCTTGCTGAAGGCAGGTATGTTGAAAATCCTGTAGCTCTGGTAGATGCCTGCCGCAAGATCCCCACTGAGGACGTTGGGCCCGTATACAGAGTTGTTGGTGAGAATCATGAAAGCGACCATGTCGCTCAGGGAGTTCTGACCCGAGTTCCTGAGTGTTATGTCCAGGGCGGAGTTTGAGGCGTTGTAGGAGCACTGGTAGATCTCGAAATTGGAGAACTGGCACTTCGTCTGCGTCTCGTTCTGTTCCGGCAGGCCGCTTGTGACGAAGCTTGATGCCCAGAAGGACAGTATCATGGCTATGCTCATGGTAGCGGCTATCAACAGCACAGTGGCTACAAGCGGCGATATACCTTTTGATGACAAATTACCCACCAATAATTAATTTGGCTTTTCATTATCTTAAAAACATACATTAAGTTTAGTCGGTGTGTTTATGCAAAAGGCGAAGGGGCAGGCTGAGCTAGTGGAGTATGTGCTGACTTTCCTCATAAGCACGATAGTCCTGGCGGCAATCTACTTCCTGGCCCTCAACATCTACAACAGCCAGATAAGGAGGGAGATAACAGACCAGCTCACGCAGATAGAGACGCAGATGCTCAGCTCCATGGTCAAGCTGTACAATTCCGGGATAACATATTCCGACAGGATAGACGCCGACACAGCCATACTGCTCGGCACGGTGGACCTTAACCTGCCGCAAAGGGTTGCCAGGAGGGCGTACGAGATAAGCCTGCTGTCGCCCAGCCAGATATTTTCCACGCTGAACGTGAGCACGAACATCACCAACATAGGCGGCCAGGACTTTTCGGGGGCGAGGATAGTCGGCCGGACTACTGATAAGCCTGAGATAGAAGTGTCGCTGAACATGCCCAACATCGACGTTGTGGCCCAGGGGTTCGTGGCGAACGGCGTCGGCTCCACACTGTCATTCTACAGGGCAAACATAAGCGGCGCTGTCAAGAACATAATAACTCTTGGCAACATATCCTTGATAGCAAGCATAACAAGCGTAGGATAGACACACCATGTCGATATTTTTTAGAAATCCAGTTCAACGGCGTGCCCTATGGTGTCAATTCTACTGCCTTGGATTCCCACATCCAGTTCAAAGGGTCGCCGGAAGGCACAAGGTCACCCACTTCCGGTCCCATCCATACCCAGCTAGTCGGTCCGCCCACCACCGACCCGATTATCCTTATGATGGCGTCCGCCGTGTTGTTCAACAAGGAGGAACAAGTGCTGGAAGTGAAGTTGGCATCTATCTTCCACACTGAGTTCACATCGCCGGTGGCGTTGGCAGTCAACTTTAGCTGGCACCGTTGGCTTTTGATAGCGGTGCTGCATATATTGTTTAAAACATTTAAGTAAACATAAAGACAATAAATTAGTGGTGTTTATGAAGCAGGAACAAACCTTGGAAGTACCAAAAAGGACAGTGGATGTCATGATTAGACACTTCGAGATTTTGATAAGGGACTTCGAAAGATTAGCAGAACTAGATACTGTGAAAAAAATTGATAAAAGAATAGAGGATATCAAGCAAGGCAAGATTACAGGTTATCATGAGAGCGAATATGTCAAATTCATGAAAAAGAAGGGCATCAACGGCTACCGAATTTGAATTTAGATTTCATCCTGAATTTTTCAATGACCTGGAAAAATTGGACAAACGTGATTTGTCAGCGGTCAACAAACAGATAGAAAAGATAAAGAAAACCCCGCTGAGATTTAAGAGGCTGCACGGCAGAGAGAATTGTTACGCGGTAAGATCGGGCGGCCTAAGAGTAATCTACTATGTTGAAAACACTGTTGTGTGGTTCTTGTTGGTGGAAAAGAGAGGGAAAGTTTACGGTATTTATTTGAAAAGGTTATACAGAATAAAAACAGCATTCGAACCAAGTACCTAATTCCAGTTTACTCGCCCACCCAGCTACAGTTCTGTTGTCCCCGACCTCACCTGCCCGCCGCTCCCAGGAGCGAACCCCAAACATCCAATCTAATACTGGCGACTAATGAGAACTAATCTTCAAAGGCAACTTTACACTTGCGTCAGACAAATTCTTGATAGGAGCCCTTTTGGTAACGTTAAGCATCTCTATACCCAACAATTTGCCCTTGTTGTCCAAATCGATTATCATGTCCCCGTCAATCTTCCTGTTTCTGGCAAACTTGCCATTCTGAAATTTGATGTACAATGCATCGGCCTTCAGACCCAAAACTATTTCCATCCCTATTCGCTCCAATATGCAGTGACTAGCAATTACACCCCGCATTTAGCCTCTCTTTACAAGTTTCATTATCTCATTTGCCAGAGCATCAAATGTCTTGTTGTCAAGCCTTGCAAAAGACCTTATTATCAAACTCTTTTCAATCAACATAATCTTGTCTGCCTTTATCCTGCTTTTTATCGGCAGCTTGCCCTCAGACAGGTTTTTCTGGCTTATCGGAACGCTGTAGGGAACCTCTTCAAGCTTGGACGTGATTGCACAGACAACGGCATCCTCCAATTTTTTATTGTACCCGTCGTTAGAAACTATGAGAGCCGGCCTTATTTTGCTTTCCTCCAAACTGGTGAATGGCAGCCTTACCCACACCAAATCCCCCTGTTTCATCTACTCGCCTTTTGCAACATCGTCCCAAACATCGTCTTCCTTGCCCCAAGCATTCTTCATCATTCCAAGTGACAGGGTTCTCCAAAATGCATTGTCATTCATCGCGTCTAGTACATCAGACCCCCTTTTAATGACAATTTCCCCCATCCTTTCTATCAAAACCAAAGTCTCCCCGCCCTTTATGCCCATGTCTTTTCTCATATCTTCAGGTACTACAAGTTGTCCTCTGTCGCTTATGTTAACCGTTCTTATCTTTTCTTCCATATTCATACTGCTCATACTAATCACTACAATCAATTTAGTATGATTAGTATTTAAAGCTTCGGATTACAGATTTTACTCGCCCGCCCATATCCAGCCCGTCTCGACGCCGCTGGGCAGCCTCCTTCCGC
>CAYJRO010000025.1:0-9217 GCA_964372425.1 uncultured archaeon | reverse complement strand
AAAAAGGAGCTTTCTACATACGAACTGTGCTGGGAGTTCGGCAAGAGGCTCGGCAAGGATTCCATACTCTACTGGTGCTGGAAGAACAAGATACCGATGGTGGTCCCGGGCATAACGGACGGCGCCATAGGGTATCAGCTGTGGCTGTTCTGGCAAAAGCACAAGGATTTCAAGATAAACGTGTTCAGAGACGAGCAGTTGTTGAGCGACTTGGTATGGAACGCTAAAAAATCCGGCGCTCTTATCGTAGGCGGGGGCATATCAAAACATCATGTGATATGGTGGTCGCAGTTCATGCACGGCTTGGACAGCGTGGTGTACGTCACGACAGCGCAGGAATATGACGGCAGCCTGTCGGGAGCCCAGACAAGAGAAGCGATATCCTGGGGCAAGTTGAAAGAAAAGGCCAATCACGTCAACGTATATGGCGATGCTACAATCATCCTTCCCCTAATCTTTTCCTCGTTGTGCAAGGAAAAATGAGGCTGTTGAGATTTTTTAATTTATGTTTACCAAGTGCTAAAGGACTTATTGACGGATAAAGGCAATCAATAAAAATAGTAATCAGTGGTTATCATGAAAAGGGAGCCTAATCTGTTGGTTTTGGGGGCCTCTGGAGGAGTTGCAAACGCTTTCCTGCATCGTCTTGCCCATCACCGACAGCTGTTCAACAGACTAATCTTAGTAGACAAGAACAAAGACATCTTGTCGGCACAATATATAGAACGCAGAAATCTCGACTACTCTTTCATTCAAAAAAAGATACGGCTGCCGGAACAAGAAAAACAATACATGAAAATGTTGCGCAAAAATGAAATAGATATTGTCATAGATCTGACTGACTTGAATGCCATGCCTGTTCTGGAAGCTACTGATAAGGCGGGTGTTTCCTATATAAATACTGCTTTGAATGACAGAAAAAAATCTACGTACTATCTTGTCATGGGTATATACAACAAGAGGGATGAGATAAAAAACGCTGTCCATGTTATCTGCTCTGGAATGAACCCCGGCTGCGTCAATTTGTGGGTCAGATATGGCATTGAAAAGTTCGGGGTTCCTAAAGATGTCGTACATTTCGAATACGATACTTCTAAAATCGTCGGCCTCAGCGCTCCCATGATAACATGGTCCATAAGGGCATTTTTGTCGGAAAATGTCGGCAGCCCTTCCGGGACAATGCTTGGGGCTAACAGGGTGAAAATTTTGGTGCCAAACGGTTTAGAGCATAGGGTTAACATGAGGAGCATATTGTCCCCCGTTCTAAAACTTGACAAATACCCCTCTGGGTTTACCGTCCTTCATGAAGAAAACGTAACTATAGCCAAGAAATACAATGTGCCGTCCAAGTTTATTTATTCTGTCAACATGGAAACGATGAAGAAGCTGGTTGAAATATATAAACGCAAAGGAAGCATATCGCCGAGGGAATTGGTTCACGGTGACAATGTGAACAGGATGCTGGAAGGCACGGACAACATAGGCGTGATGCTGAAATACCAGGACAAGATGGTCTACTATTTCAATCAGATGCACAATGTATCGACTGTGGGGACAAATGCTACATACACCCAGGTAGTTGTGGGTGTTTTCGCTGCACTATTTACATCGTTGTTTGACAAGCTAAAATCTGGAATCTATTTCCCAGAAGACTTGTTCAAGGCTACCTATAAGCAGTTTGTTTTTGACAACATGAGGGTGCAAGAATTAGTTTTCAAAAAAACAAGGGGCGGGTTGAAACTGGCGTCTTTCAACCCAGAGGTGAAAGTGAGGAAGATGCAAGACCGTATTTTCATATGACGAAAGGCTTAAAAATAAGCTGCGCACAATAAGTAATTATCTATGTTAGGCGTGGTATTCGGAGCTGTACAGTTGGTAACAGCACTGATATTGTTCCTGAACGTATTTTCCCTGCCGAAAGGCGTGTTTCTGGTATTGGCCGGCATGCTTACCCTGTCCGGCGTATGGAAGGTAATAACGTCTCTAGTGGACGGATTGGAAGAGTAATTTGCACCCAGCTGCTTTTATTGGTTTTTCTTCCACAGTAATTGATATACAAAATTCTCTATTACGTTAGCTTTAAGAGCGGGAAGCTTTAATAGCCGTATCCCAGACATTTTATTTAGGTCGATGGCAACATGGAGTTCTTCAGGAAATCGTTCTGGCTGAAAGAAAAATACAAGCCCAGGGAGAACCTCAAGGAAAATATCGAGACTGATGTCATAATCATAGGCGGGGGCATAACAGGAGTGTCCACAGCCTACCATCTATCCAAGACAGACACAGACTTCGTCCTTTTGGAAAAAAACGTGATTGGATGTGAGAGCACAGGAAAGAGCGCGGGGGTCTTCTCGGCAGGCAACGAGGCCGACTTCATAGACACCATACAAAAACTTGGAGAAAAAAGAGCAAAAGTCCTGTGGGATGCCACGGTGAAAGCCGTACATGACATGAAGAGCGAAGTAAAGTCCAACAACATAGACTGTGATTTCTATGACGCAAGCGGTTTCTACGTAGCGAAGAAGGAAAGCCACATAAAGATGCTTAAGAGGGAATACGAGCTTACGAACAAACACGGTTTCAAAACATCATTTCTGACCAGATTAGAACTCAAGGAATTAATAAACCTCGGCGATAAGATTCACGCCGCTGTCAAGTACGACCACGAGTCATTGGCAAACCCTGTCAAGCTGGTAAGAGGACTGGCGTCGTCTATAAAATCCCAGAAAGGCAGAATCTACGAAGATACAGAGGCAAAAAGCATAGGAATAAAGAGCGACGGCACTTTCGTGGTCAGCACAAGCGGCGGCACAGTGACAGGAAAAAGACTGATTTTGGCTACCGAGACGCTGACCAGCACACTGGGCTTCCTAAAAGACATAGTCCATCCAGTCAATGTGCACATGGTTGTTACAGAGAGGCTCGACAAGGCGTTAATGGACGAGATAAAAATGAGTTGCGATAAGGTCATCTGGTACACGGAAGTTATATACAATCTTAT
This sequence comes from uncultured archaeon, assembly GCA_964372425.1. GTDB lineage: Archaea > Aenigmatarchaeota > Aenigmatarchaeia > CG10238-14 > SCSR01 > DATDXT01. The sequence goes on along the minus strand of CAYJRO010000025.1, from coordinate 6,216 downwards.
CAGGACCACAAGCGACGGCAGGCTTTTGATAGACGGGGGGGATGTTTTCGTTTACAAAGGCTCGGACTATACAAACCAGAAGATAATAGGCAACCTGCACAAGCAGTTGACAGAATTTTTTCCACAGCTTAAAAACGTAAAAGTCATTTACGGCTGGTCGGGCAACCTGGGATTTACTGCCCACCGCCTTCCGATAATAGGACCAGACCCAAAAAACAGCAATCTGATTTTTTCCGCCGGCTACGGCGGTCATGGTCTGACCTTGGGATACCTTGGGGGTAAGATTTCGAGCGATATATGCACCAACAGCTTATCCGATACCAGCAAAGAGCTCCTGGAAATATTCAAACCGCCAAGGAAGGCTTCTATAGTCTCTGCGATGGGAAAACGCCTGATAAAGCCCTATATAACATTGCTTAAACTGGGCTACCATCTGTCGTAAGCAAATTGTTTATATACACTACTTTGTATAATCTTAGCTTAAGAGCGGACGTTAAGTTAATTTTATTTGATTCACATGAAACTCATAAATCCTCTTGAAACCAAGATTATCGATGCTCACGTGCACATAGAGCTAGAGCCAGAAGACCAAGAAGACACACTCAAGGAATTTGGCATCGATTCTTCTTTCGAAAACCTGCTTTCCCAGATGAAGCAGAACAAAATAGAGAGGGTGGTTATAATTTCAGAGACCGAAGAGGATAACAAGAAGATACTGGAACTGAAACACGATAAGGAAAAGATAATTTTTGCCATGTACGTGGACCCTTTCAAGACTTCCTTCCAAGAATATTTGGATTCGATTGAAAATGACCTCAAGAGTGGCAACTTCAAAGCCGTCAAACTGTATCCAGGTTACGAATACTTCAACCCGTCTGATGAGAAGTGCAGACCGATCTTCCAACTGGCTGCAAAATACAACGTTCCAGTCATCATACATACAGGAGACACTTATGTAGACCCGTCATCAGACTTGAAACCGAAAGTTAGATACGCTAGGCCTCATTATGTGGACGATGTAGCCGTTGATTTTCCCAAAGTCAAGATAGTTATGGCGCATGCCGGCAACCCATGGATAAACGACGCTGCTGAGATTGCTTACAAGAACCCAAACGTCTATCTGGATGTCTCGGGCTGGTTCCTCAGCAATGCAAAGCTCGAAAAGAGGACATTGGAAGTGATGACCCACCATTTGAAAGTCATTTTGTCGTTTGTCAGCGTGGACAAGGTTCTTTACGGCAGCGACTGGCCTCTTGTCAAGATGAGCGACTACTTGAACTTCGTTAAAAATTCTGTGAAGCTGACAAAGAACGAAATGGAAAAGATAATGTATAAGAACGCATTGAAAGTCTACTGGAACAAATAGAAACTCATTATCACTAATAAGTAGTTAAGTTTATAAAGGAAAGTTACTATAGATTATTCATGGCAGAGAAGATCTCTAGGATAACTGCAACAGACTGGGAAAGGCTTGAGGATAGCCTCATGAATATAGAAAGGTCCTGTTTCCACCCCAACATACAAGAGACAGCCGAAACTAAAAGAGAGATGCTTGAGATGGAAGACACTATAGCCTTTGTTGCTGAAGTAGATAGAAAGACTGTAGGAGAATCGTATGGATTTCCATTGCGAAATGTAATAAATCTACCAGGAGCCTTCGTATTGTCCCAACGTTATCTGGGAAAGAGGGTAAAGGCGCTTTATCATTATTCAATAGGAGTTCTGCCCGAATATCAGGGAATGGGCATAGGGAAAGCTTTGAAAAGAGCTACTATACTTGAAGCCAAGAGACAAGGCTACAGATTTCTGGTGGGACATGCTAAGGAAGGTGCCGCTTTGGAGCTGAACAAGAAGTTAGGCGCCAGAGTCACCGAATCATATGACGACTGGTTCAACACAGGGAACACCCATTATCTCTACGAACTAGATTTGGAAAATGTTCCTATAAAAATAGAACTTACTGCGACAAAACAAGAAAAGGATTATACGTGCGCCCCAGCTTCTCTAAGATCAGTTTTGAAATATCATGGGGTCAACTTGGAAGAAGAAATCTTAGAAGAACTATGTGGCACGACTACAGAAAACGGAACATCACGTGAAGGCCTGTCAAAAGCAGTCGAAAGTCTGGGTCTCTCACACTATTCGAAACAAAACGCAACCATAGAAGACATAATAGAAAAGATAGACGAAGGCTTGCCTGTAATGGTTAACTATTTTCTGCCAGAAATAAACGAAGGACACTACTCTGTTGTAGTTGGTTATGATAAAGATAATCTTTACATCATGGACGTCCAGAATGGGAGAGAAATAAAATACCCTAAAGCACAGTTTGAGAAAAACTGGCTCAGCAAAAGATACGGCTCAAGATGGATGATGGCTGTTTCAAATGAAGTTCCACTCTCTTAACCTGGGTTTGTCTTTCAGCCAACGATTTCCTATGTCAGTCCTGTACATGGCATTGGGCACAATGACTTTCCCAATATTATCGTAGGCCATTTCTCTTGCTTCCTGCATAGTCTTGCCGCTGCCGGTTATTATAAAACCGTAGCCTACAGAGCCGTCCAGCACCCACGTGCCGTTTACCATTTTCAGGTCTCCTGGATGGAAGTGTTCAAGAACAGACTTATCTGTTATCACTACTGGACTTCCTTTCAAATAGTATTCTGAAGGAACCTCATGGGGATAAGGAGGTACTACAACCACCACTCCTACCTGCCAACCGGGATTCACGGGAACATAATCCAACGTCCTATCAACCAGACCAGTAAAAAAATCTGTTATTCTCGTCTTGTTTTTCATGGCTTCAAAATGCAGATGAATCGTGGGGTAGCCGAATCTACTTGTAAATTCGAGTGGCCAAACGCCCTTTTCATTTATTATACAATTCATATCGATAACTCCCACATATCCGTCGTCCTTCAAGTATTTTTCCATGTGTTTCAAAGTGGCGTCGAACAATTTCAGATTTTCATTGGTCCAGAAGCCGTGCTCTCCCATTTCTCCCACAAAAGACCCCACCTCGTCGTTCATCAGCCTCTTGTTCTCGAAATTTACAAAAACTGGCATTAAAAACTTTTCTCCGTTGAAATAGGCGGAAACAGCTGTCTCCACGCCTTCCACAACTTCCTGCAGGATGAAAACTATGTCGCCAAGCTTTTTGGTCCACATCTTTTTGTAGTGCTCAAGCACGCTGATAAGGTCTTTGCTGCCCTTGAGTTTGGAAAGGTAGCACAGATCCTTCCAGTTGGAAGCAAGGCCTTCGAACTTTATGATGAACCTCTTGTCTTTCTGTTCCTTCAGAAATCTTATAGCTCCGTCGAAACTTTCGAACTTTGAAGTATTCGGTATGTTAACGTCCATCTCTTTGAAATATTTCAAGGCCAGATGCCTTTCCAGTTCTATCCTGTCGCCGAACAGGCTACCGCCTATTACCTTGTACCCCTCTTCTCTAAGTTCATTTTGCTTTTTTCCAAAGAAAGTATCATCGAAAATTATATAATCTGCCCACTTGACATGCTTTTCCCAATCATCTATTTTAGTAGCAATTCCGTCTCCTACGCCCCTGTCCTCCTTGTTCTTGATGTAGAACTTCACGTCATTGCCTTCCTTCTTGAGCCTGTAGCAAATGTTGGATGCAAGTCCTTCTATGGAAACGACTAGGAACTTTTTTCTAGCAGTCATTTATAAAAATCCCCTTATCTATAATTTGAAACTGGTGTCATATATTCAAATTTTTAGAAATCCTATTTGTTTAAACGTTTCTATCCTATGACATGTCGGGCATAATATTTCTAAATTAGATAGACTGTTATCTTTTCTGTTCCTATTTTTATGATTTACTTCCAAAACTTCAGGAACTGCATTCCAGCCGCAGATTCTACATTCATGAGGTAAATTCTTGAAAGCAAATTTTCTATACCAGTCCCTTCCACCATATTTAAAACGGTATTTAGAATAACAAACTCTAGAACAAGTTTTCCTCCTGTTTTCATAACATTTTGGTACCCAGAATTCTTTATTGCAGATTGGACATATTTTATTGATGCTGTTCCATGTAGGATTGCCTCTGCCGCTGTAGATTTTACTTTTATTTAAGCTACGACATTTTTTTGAACAGAATTTAACCCACGATTTATTTTTTACAATTTCGAACTCCCCACCACAAATTTCACAGTTTTTCTTAATCCAGTTTATCTTTACACCCTTTCTAGATGGCGGTCTAATGCCTTTTGTTTTCATAGTTTCTGAAATTTTTCTTCTAACTTCTGCCCTCTTTGTCCAATGAATTTTTCCCACAATATAGAATAGATTTCATGTTATTTAAACATATCCTAAACGATGCAGACGGGGATAGTCTTTTATCCAACGATCAGATATGTCAATTCTGTAAATTGCGTTCGGCGCGACTATTTTCTTCAAAGTGCGGTATGCTTGCGTCTTAGCGTCGAACATGGTTTCTCCCCCGCCGGTCACAGTGAAACCGAGGCCTATAGCACCAGCCGTGACAAAATTGTTGTCTTCCTTCCTCAAATCCCCTATTTGAAAATGGTCGTTTACCTGTTCGTCTAGCAATATTACTGGAAGCCCCTTGCCGTACCTTTCAAAACCTTCTTGGTAGGGGAACGTCGGCACGCAAACAACAACACCCACCTGATAGCCGTCGTCGGCTTCTATGAACTCAAGCGTCTTATCAACAAGCCCGACCATCAAGTCTGTAACCCTGGTCTTCCCTCTTATGGCTTCGAAGATGAGATTTATCAGCGGGTAGCCGAATCTTGATGTCCATTCCAACGGCCATATGCCTTCCTCGTTGACTATGCAGTTCACGTCTATGGTTCCTACATAGCCGTCGTTCTTCAGGTCCTCCTCTATCTTCTTTAAAGTGTTCTTGAAAAGCTTCAGCTTGTCGAATGAAAAAAAACCGTGCGTGCCCATTTCGCCAGTAAAGACCCCCAAATCACCCGTGAGAAGCCTTTTGTTTTCAAAATTCATGTAAACCGGCATCAAGAACTTTTCGCCGTTGAAGAACGCGGTGACTCCCACCTCGACTCCTTCTATGACCTCCTGAAGGACGAAATTCGGCTCGCCCCATGCGGTGTTCCATTCCTTGTTGTAATGGTCCAAAATCTCCATCAGGTCCCTGTTGTCCGGCAGCTGCGCTATGTAAAGGAGGTTTTTCTCGTCCCCGGCAGAACCCTCGAACTTTATGATGAACTTCTTGTTCTGGTCTTTCAGAAACCTCTTGGCGGAGATGAAGCTGTTAAAGTCGAAGGTTTCCGGTATCTTGGTCCCCATCTTCTTGAAGTACTCCAGTGCAAGCTTCCTGTCAAGCTCGAGCTGGTCACCCAGATAGCTGCCGCCTATCACCTTGAAGCCCTGCTTCCTGAGCTCGCTCTGCCTGAATCCGAAACCTACGAAATCAAAAATTATTATGTCTGCCCACTCCTTCTCGCTTTCCCAATCCTCTGTTTTGGTGACAATGCCCTCAAGCACATCCCTGTACTTTTCGTCCTGCACGAAGAACTTGACGTCGTTGCCTTCCTGCTTGAGCCTGTAGGCTATGTTCGAGCCAGAAGCATCTTGGGAGACTATCAGGAACTTGTATTTCTTCTTCTCCTCTCCGTTTGACATTTTCAATCTCTCTGCTTATAATAATTTGCGCTTTTAGAGTTAAACATTTGCGGAATCGGATATTTTCAACGAGACAATCGGTGACTGACTAGGCTTTTAGTGGAAGGGTCTATGGTGTATATGTCTGTAAGTTTCAATACTCTTCTGACTTCTGTGGGCAGCTTTCTTCTATAAATACAAGTTGTTTATTAGTAATAAATAATCATAAATAAATTTCGCTTTCTTTGAACCACAGTCCTATTTCATTCTCGGCCTCCTCAACAGTGCCTGAAGCATGGACAAGATTCTCCGTCGCCCTCATCTCCTCGTTTGCCTTTGCTATGGAATCCGTTCCAAGGTCGCCCCTGATGGTGCCCCTGTCCGCCCTGCTGGGATCCGTGAAGCCTACTATCTTCCTCACATTCTGCACCGCGTCTTCCCCTTCCAAGACGAAAGCCACGACAGGATGCGAGGTTACGAACTTTATCATCCATTCCCTGAGCTCCAGACCTATCTTCCTGGGGTCTGCGGTGCCGAACCTATCCTTTGCCTTCTCCTCGCCGGTGGCTGAAAGCGTCTTGTTTCCCATTCCTATCACCTGGGTGT